>NZ_CAWMDN010000154.1:0-1164 GCF_963866575.1 Aeromonas sp. L_1B5_3 | reverse complement strand
CTAAATAACTGATCCCAATAGTGCTACACCTTCGCTGTGCCATAGCCATTCCCCGGGAAAGGAGACACGGTATCCATGAAGTGTTTCACTCGGGCCAGCAGGTTTGCCATCCCTCTGCATTGATGATTGCGCGTGATGGTTTCATGTAACTTGTGCCATAGCCGTTCTATGTGATTAACCCAAGGGCTGTAAACTGGCTGGAACACCAGGCAGAACTTGGGATTCTTCTTCAACCATCGCTCGGTCTGTTTGCTTTTGTGAATGATGTAGTTATCGAGGATCAACGTGATGGTTTTGGCTCGTCGGTAGTGGTGGCGCAGCTTTTCCAGCATGGCAATAAACAGCGATGAGTTTTTCTTGATCCCGCTGACGTAAAGTACCCTTCCGTTGCCTGCGTGGAGAACGCCTGCCAGATAATGCTTGGCATTCTGCCCCGGTGTGACAACCCGCTTTTGCTGCGCTCTGAACATCCAGTCGGCTCCTAATTTGGGATTGAGGTCTATATCGACTTCATCCTCATAAAACACCGGATTATCGGCATCACAGCGGGCCAGCGCGGCGTCGATATTCGCCATTTTTTCCTGATAGGCTGGGTCTTTTATCCGCAAGGTCGGCACGGGCCTGCGCCAGACAATGCCCATACGAGGTAACCATCGGCGGAGCGTGGAGGCTGCCACATTGAGCCCTGTTAACCGATTGATTTTTATAGCCAATAGTTCAGTACACCAACGGCTGCGCTGATAACCAAAATCTTGCGGAGAAAACTGCATGAGCAGCACCAGTAAGGTGACAATCTTGGCGATAGGTAAGACTGGGGCACGGCCAGCCGGTAAGGCTTCTAGCGCATCTATGCCTTCATCTCGATACCACCGAAGCCAACGACCGATGGTCGAGCGCGCAGCGCCGGTAAGGTGATGAACATCGGTGATCGTGCGTCCTTCATGTAACAGCAAGATGGCCATCAAGCGACGAGCATGTCCTTTATCACGGGTGGCATGGATGATTTTGTGAATGCGGCGCCGTTGTGGTCGTGGCAGAGGTGGTAGGATAGGCATCAACTCAGTCCTTTGGGTGTGGCTTGTTTTGTTTAGCGACTAATCAGATCGCACAAACTGGACTGAGTTCCCTTCCTCCGGTGATCTACTATTCGGAACAGCTATTTAG
>NZ_CAWMDN010000153.1:0-2359 GCF_963866575.1 Aeromonas sp. L_1B5_3 | reverse complement strand
TTCGAAGTTGAATTCGCGGCTCACTTGTTATAGGGTGGGTGCTCAGTAATTGGATCTATTTGATAAGAACATACAATAACGCCCTGTAGCATTTGCTTACTGACAAAATAGCAAATGCCAGTGCGGTGTAGGGTATCGCTATCTTCCGTTTCGATCGACTGATCAAATAACAGGGAGCTTGGATTCAGGCAGGAGGTGGTATTTATATCGGTTGGCTTTGTTGTAATGGTTAATTCAATTAAATGTCATTAAAAGCTGTTCTATGGAGGAACGCATAATGTTACGGAACATTTTCTTGTTGTTGGTGCTGCTTGGTGCGGGTCAGGCGATGGCGGCGGTGCAGGATGTCAGTGTACCGGGGGCGGCAACGACCCTGTTTGACCATGCGGGCGAGGCCTTTGGCAGCCACTTCACCGATACCTGGCAGATCAATGTGGACAAGGCCGCGGTGGCCAACTCCGGTGTGGTCAGCTTCACCTTCGGCGACATCTTCGGGGTGGGCAACTTCTCCCTGGCGGTGTGGGATGTGGTTAAGTCCAGCTATGTGGCCATCACGCCGGTGGTCAACAGCCTGGATGCCGCCTGGCAATTCGTGCTGCCGGATGCCGGTCGCTATGACCTGCTGATCTCCGGTGTGGTCACCGGTACCCAGCTGGGTGGATCCTATATCGCCGGTATCGTGACCGCGCCGATCCCCGAGCCGGAAGTCTATGCCCTGATTGGTGTCGGCCTGTTGACCCTGCTGGTGTCCAAACGCCGTCGCAGCCAACGTATTCCGACTCTGCAGGCCGCCTGATCAACTGATTCGCTATTTGCCGAATGTGTAATTGCCCAGACTCAGTCAGGAATGGCTGGGTCGGGCAGGTCATCACTATTTTAATTGATAAAGCGAGCGACAGGGATGAGGTATCTCCTGGTGATATTGGGTGCCGCAATATATGGCACTGATGTGCAGGCTAATCAGCAGCAAGGGGATACCTGGTCACTGACCACGGCGGTCAATAGCCGCCATGACAATAATATTTTTCGGTTAAACGACGAGACATCTTTGCCCAGCGGATTATATCGCAGTGACGATATTGGTAGCGGTTCACTGCAAGGGCGTTGGGGCACCCGCTGGTCACGGCAACAGCTATTTGCCAGCGCCAATATCGAGCGCCAGGAATATCGCCGCAACAGTGGCATGTCCCACACCGGCCACAGCTGGCGGGTGGGCTGGCAGGGGGTCATGGGCCCCTGGCTGCGACCCAGCCTGAGTTATGGCGAGAGCCGCCGGCTGGGCGCCTTCGAGGATGTGGCGCTCGGCATCAAGGACATGCAGGACGAGCGGCGTCTGGAGGGGGAGCTGGCCAACCCGCAGGAGCGGATGCTGGCCCTCTCTCTCGCTGGCAGCTGGCGCACGCTGCGCCACGGCAGCCACCTCTACCAGCCGCTCGATCTGGACGAGAGCGGTTGGCGCGCGACCAGCGGGCTGCGCAGCCGGCAGGGGGCGAGCCTGCTGCTGGGGTGGGAGCACAAGCAGACCGACTATCTCCAGCAGGCGGGGGGTGGGCGCGACAGCGATCAGGACACCCTGAGCCTGACCGGCCATTGGCCGGTGACGGCGCGCCTGAGCCTGGATGCGGAGTTGGGCCGGCTCGGTTGGCGCTATGCCGGCGACAGCCGGCGCCACTACTGGGTGGGTCGGTTGGCGGCCCGCTATGAGGCGGGCGCCCACCACCAGTTCGATGCCAGCTGGCAACGGCGCGAGGCCCCGAGCGGCGAGCGCTACCAGTCGGTCATCAATGACACGGCCCGGCTGGGCTGGGTCTGGCAGTGGAGCGAGCGGCTCGGCCTCGAGCAGCGTCTTTCCCAGGTACGCGCCGACTATCAGCCGGGCGTGCTGGCGGGGGGCGATCTGCTCGGCGACGAGACCACCCTCTCCTACAGCGCGGCGCTTAACTGGCGCCCGAGTGAGCGCTGGAGCACCCAGCTGAGCTGGGAGTGGGGGCGGCGCGAGGCCAGCCAGGACTACCGGGAATATGACTACCAGAGCGCAGGCTTGAACCTGTCTTACATCTACTGAGGTACGGGATGAGCGAAGTGATGGCAGAGCTGGCCGCCAAGCAGGAGGCGATCCAGCCACAGCGCGAGGAGGGAGCGGCGTTCTACCCCTCCCTCGACACCCTGCAAGGTGAGCTGGAGCGGATCTCACCCTTGGTGACCCTGTTCAAGTCGGTGATCGATCCGGTGCTGGTGGTGGCGACCCTCTATCTGCTGCACCGCCTGTTCGACGTGGCGTTTGGCAGCACCGAACTGGTGCTCGCGGCACTGGCCTTCCTGCTCACCATGCTGGTGATGGATGGCTCTGTGCTGCTGG
>NZ_CAWMDN010000152.1:0-40853 GCF_963866575.1 Aeromonas sp. L_1B5_3 | reverse complement strand
TTGGGATCAGTTATTTAGCATAAGCATGTTTCATCTATTATCTGTGTTCTCTTTTGCGAACACAGACAACCACCACTGACTTAACTGCGAATAAAAAGCTTGAAGTAAATAAAAACTGTATGTTGTCGTGAATTGTCCATGCTATTCTAAAACCGTTATCTCTGTGACCGATTTTTGTGAGGAAATAATGAACGAGTTTCTGAAGGTTCTGCTGAACATTCGTAGTCTGCGTGCGGCTATTCGCGAGCTGCCGTTTGAGCAATTGCTGGAAGCTAAAGAGAAGTTTGATCTGGTTTATCAAGAGCGCGCTGATTCTGTTGAGCAGGAGCGTGCCGAGCAGGAAGAGCGTCAGCGCAAGCTGAGCGAATTCACCGAAATGCTGCAGCAGGCTGGTATTGATCCTCGCGAGCTGCTGGCGACTGCCGCTGCTCCGGCTGCTGCGACTGGTGCTGCCAAGAGCAAGCGTGCTCCGCGTCCGGCTAAATACAAGTACGAAGAAGATGGTCAGGAAAAAACCTGGACTGGTCAAGGCCGTATGCCGAAAGCGATTGCTGCTCAAGTAGCGCAGGGCAAAGACCTGAACGATTTCCTGATCTGATTTTGTCAGTTTGGATATCCGATAATGCCGCCTCTGTGCGGCATTATTTTTGTCTGCTGCATATTTTCACTGGATTATTCAATCCGCTCACCACTATTTTTCGTCCCTCTTTGTAAACTGGTTCTCCGTAAACCTTATCTCTAGCATTTTATGAGCTGCGATAAATGCAGGTAGTGCGCGGCTCGATCCCGACAAGGGTTGCTTGCCTTGTATGTCTTTTCTTCAAAATGATGGGAAGGGGGATATGACAACAGAAACACAAGTGCATCAAGCGTTATCTCTCATCCTGCATATTTCTAGACAAGGGAGAGCCTTGGAGTGGGGAAGTAAAAAGAGAGAAGAAAATGGGAGTAATCTACAAGGCCCCACCCGCTTGCACGAGGTGGGGCATGCTGATTATTGGGTCAGGTTATCGCTGCCGCCGATGGCACGATAGATTTTCGCTGTAGTGTTGAGCTGTTCCTTCTGCTGAGCCAGCAGGCTCTGCTCGGCATCCCACAGGCGGTTCTGCTCGTCGAGCCACGCCTGAACGCCGGTAGCCCCAGCTTCAAAGCGCGCCTTGGCCAATCGCTCCGACTCTTTGGCATACCCAAGTTGTTCCTGCAGGTAGCTGAGCCGCTGTTGGCCGTAGCTTCGTGCTGCCAGATTGTCTTCCACCTCGACCAGCGCGGTATAGAGCTGCTTGCGAAACTCGGTTTCGGCAATCTGGTAATCCACTTGTGAACTCGCAATAGCAAGACGGGTGTGGTTGTACTCAAGGAAGGGGAGGGCAAGGGTTGCCCCCAGAGAGCCGACCGGATTTTGCAGCACCTGTGCCAATTTATCCGATGCCGTGCTGGCACTGCCGGTCAGGGTGAGGCCCGGATAAAAACCGGTGCGGATCTCATCCCCTCTGGCCAGGGTTTTGCGCAGCCGCAGCTCCGCCGCTTTCACATCGGGGCGACGGGCCAGCAGATCGGCTGGAATGCCGACTGCAAGTTCAGGAATGGGCCTGGTTGTCAGCGAAGTCGGTGCATACTCCAGCTGTCCGTGGCTGCGGCCAAGCAGCAGGCGCAAGGCATTACGGGCCTGCTCCTGCTGCGCCTTGAGGGAGGCGAGCTCAGCCTGTTTGCCCGCTTGCTGCTGGCGGGCCTGTGCCAGATCGAGTCGAGTGATGGCTCCGGCCTTGTATTTGGCCTGTGTCAGCTGCTCAGTGCGAGCCAGGTTGGCCAGCTGTTGCTCGCTCAAGGTAATGGCCGAGGCGAGATAGCCAAGCTGCCAATACTGTTCGAGGCTATTGCCGATAAGCAGCAGACGGGTGCTGGCCAGATCCTGCTCGCTGGCAGCAGCTTCCCAGCTCGCCTGATCTCTCGCCGATGCCAGCTTGCCCCACAGGTCCACTTCATAGCTCAGGCCAAGTGATGGCCCCATACTGCTGGTTGATTTACCGCTCTTCAGATCCTTGTTGCTACTCGCGCCCAGGTTGCCATTGACCGAGGGGGTGAGATTGGTATCGGCCTGATCAGCACCCAGCCGGGCGCTCTTGAGCTTGAGGGCGGCAATGCGCATGTCCGGGTTGGCGGCCAGCACAGCCTCAACCAGCTGGTTGAGCTGCGGGTCGTGAAAGGCTTGCCACCAGGGGCCAGCCTGGGTGGCAAGCTGTTCGCTGTTCGCCTGCTGCCAGACGGGAGCGATGGCGAGATCTTGCCGGTGATAGGTGCTCTGCTGGCTGCAGCCACCAAGGGCGATACAGAGAGCCAGGCAGGATAATTTATACATGTTATTCCCTCGCCAGTGCGACCACGGGGTCGAGCCTTGCCGCGTTGCGCGCTGGCAGATAACCAAACAGGATCCCGATGAGTGACGAGCAGCCAAAGGCCATCAGGATAGAGAAGAGTGAGAACTGCATCTTGATGCTGTCGACCAGCAGGGAGAAGAGCATGCCGATCCCGAGGGAGAGGCCAACCCCGCAGATCCCGCCGAGCAGGCTCACCATCACCGCTTCAATCAGGAATTGCTGCAATATGTCGGACTGACGGGCTCCGACCGCCATGCGGATGCCGATCTCGCGGGTTCGCTCCACCACTGACACCAGCATGATGTTCATTACCCCGACGCCGCCGACGATCAGCGAGATCAGCGCGATGGCCGAGACCATCAGGGTCATGGTTGCGGTCGTTTTCTCCACTGACTTGATGATGCTGTCGCTGCTGAAGGTGAAGAAGTCCTTCACGCCGTGGCGTTTGGTCAACAGCTCGATTACCGCCTGCTCCGCCAATGCCGGCTGTATGCCATCCTTGACCCGGATGGTGAGCTGGCTGAAGTGATGCTGCGAAATCAGGCGGCTCATCACCGCACTGTAGGGGAGCCAGACATTGACCGACTGGCTGGAGGGGCCAAAACCTGTCTCCTGCGAGACAACCCCGATGATGCGCACCGGCAGCGTGCCGACCATCACCACCTTGCCAACGGGATCATCCTTGCCAAGCAGGCTGCCAATACTTTTCTTGTCCACCACGGCGACGGCGGCACGTTGCTGGATGTCTTGCCACTCGAGCAGGCGTCCACTCACCAGCGTCATCCCTTTCACCTTGAAGTAGTCGTTGCTTACTCCGGTCACGCTGCCACTGCTGGTCTTGTTGCGGTAACGCAGCTGGCCCGGGCTGGCAATCTCGGGACTGGCGCCGGCCAGATAGGGCTGCCCGAGCAGGGCATCGAGATCCCCCTTGTTGAGGGTCTGGATGCTCGCCATCTTCTCATCACCCCACCCCTTGCCCGGGAATATCTCGATAGTGTTGGTGCCCATCGCATTGATCTGGTCGATCACCTTGGTTCTCGCCCCTTGCCCCAATGCGACCACGCTCACCACGGCGGCGATACCGATGATGATCCCCAGCATGGTGAGGAAGGTGCGCATCCGGTGGGCCAGCATGGCGTGAACCGCCATACGCCCCGCTTCCCGATAGCGATCCCAGTCATAACTGGCCCCTTCGCCAGCGGCTGGTTGCACGTTGAGGACAGGTTGGTTGGCGGCGACTTTGCGTCCGCTATCTTCCTGCACCCGACCATCCTTGAGGGTAATAATCCGGTCGGCGTGGCTGGCCACCTCCATGTCATGGGTCACCAGAATGATGGTGTGCCCCTGCTGATGGAGCTCTTTGAGGATCGCCATCACCTCCTTGCCGCTCTGGCTGTCCAGCGCGCCGGTTGGTTCGTCCGCCAGGATCACCTCGCCACCATTGGCCAGCGCCCGGGCAATACTGACCCGTTGCTGCTGGCCGCCGGAGAGTTGTCCCGGCGTATGGTGACTGCGCTCGGCGAGCCCGAGGCGACCGAGCAGCTGACGGGCCCGTGCTTGTCGGTCATGGCGACCGGTACCGGCATAGATGGCCGGGATCTCGACGTTGGCGGCCGCATCGAGATGGGGCAGCAGGTGATAGCGCTGGAAGATAAAGCCGAAGTGGTGGCAGCGCAGGCGGGCGAGCGCCAGCGCATCGAGCGTCGCAGTATCCTCTCCCCGGAACAGATACTGGCCACCACTCGGACGATCGAGGCAGCCCAGCAGGTTCATCAGGGTCGATTTGCCGGAGCCGGAGGCGCCAACGATGGCGATCATCTCTCCGGCTTCGATAACCAGATCAAGGGGATGGAGGACGGTCACCTCCTGCTCGCCGCTCTGGTAGCGCCGCTCGATCCCTTTTAGCTGGATCAGGGGCTCACTCATAGCATGACCGCCACATCATCCTGAGCGGCAGGTGCGCCGTGATTGAGCTGCACCTGCTCTTTTTCGTCCAGACCGCTCACGACTTCGATCCGGATTTCATCTTTCATGCCGGTCTTGATATGGCGGGTTTCGGTCGTCTCATCGTCCTTGATCACGGTGACTTCATACTCGTTGTCTCCCAGCGACTTGCCGAGGGCAGTTTGCGGCACAGTGAGCACCTGCTTGCGCTCGCCGAGCACTATGGTCACCTGGGTGGTCATTGCCACCCGCAGGGTATGGTCTGGATTTGGCACATCGAACAGGGCGTAGTAGTAGACGGCCGCATTGCTGGTGGTGGTACCGGTTGCAGCCTGATCGTTAATGTTGGTGGGCGCTAACTCCACGGCGCGCAATTTCCCCTGATAGCGGGTGTCCGGATCGCCAATCAGGGTGAAATATACCGGCATGCCCGCCTTCACCTTGGTGACATCCGCTTCGGAGATCTGTGCCTTGACCGTCATGGTATCGAGGTCGGCCAGCTTGAGCACTGTTGGTACCGTCTGGCTAGCTGCCAGTGTCTGGCCTTGGCGGGTGACAATGGTAATCACGGTGCCATCCATCGGCGCCAGGATCTTGGTGTAGCCGAGCTCGGTTTTGGCCCGCTCCACCTTGATGATGGCGTTGTCGATGTTGGCCTGGCTGCTTTGCAGATCAGCCCGGGTGACGGCCAGCTGCGCTTCGGCGCTCTCCAGATCGGCGCGCGAACTCGCCTCCTGCCTGAACATCTGTGACTGGCGCTGCCATGCCAGCTGATACTGCTTGAGCTGAGCCTGCTTGATCTTGAGCTGGGCGCGGTTGCTTGCCAGCTCGGCCTCGGCGGTTTTCAGGTTGTTCTGGGCGATGAGCGGATCAATCTCCGCCAGCAAATCCCCCTTCTTGACCCGATCGCCTGCCTCGACCGCCAGCTTGGTGACCTGGCCGGAAACCTGAGCGCCGACATCAACCTGTTCAACGGCTTGCAGTACGCCGCTGGCCAGCACGGTCTGGGCAATATCTTCCCGGGTAACCGGCGCTTTGAGGATCGCTTTGGGAGGATCGCTTGGCCATACCAGCCAGCCGATCAGTGCCAGCCCGAGCAGAGTGAAGATCGCCCGGGTTCTCAGCTTGGAGCTTATTTTCATTGAACACCTGAATGAAATCAGAACACGAAAGGGTTATAGGGCGACAATCGTGCAGCAAAGCCATGGCAAATAACAGCCGAAAATATGTAAGCAAAGTTATGGTGTTACCTGTCAATTGGGGGACAAGTTGCGACTCGAGCGGTGGTGAAATAAAAAAGCCCCGCACAGAGGCGGGGCTTTTGCTGAGGCTTGGTGATAGGCGTGCTTAAGCCTTGGCCAGCAACTCCATCACCCAGGGCAGACCCTGCTTCTTGCGGCTGACAAAGCCCGGGTGGTAGCTGGACTCTGCCGGTACTTTAGCGTGGCGGGTAAAGTAGATGCGGCTGGCGGCGGCGGTCAGGTCGGTCACCATCAGGACGAAGAAGTCGAGCCCTTCGGCTTCAACACGGTGTGCCATCTCTTGCTGCAGAGTGTCGATCTGGTCGGCAAGCTGTTGTTCGCTGCCCACTTCAATCTGGCTCATGATGAAGTTCAGACCTTCGGCCTGGAATGCTTTCTCATCCTGCTGCAGCAACTGCGCAGGAGTGAGACCGCTCAGATCGGTTTTTGCCATCAGCAGCTGTTGACCAAACTCGGCCAGCGACACCTCGGCCAGCGGCGCAAGACGCTCGCAGGCGATCTTGTCCTGCTCGGTGGTGGTCGGCGAGGTGAGACAGAGGGTGTCGCTCATAATGGCACCCAGCATCAGACGAGCCTGGCTACGGGTCACGGTACCTTGTTGGCTCAGCAGATCAAAAGCGATGGTGCAGGTGCAGCCAACGGCACGGATCCAGGCATCCAGCGGAGACTGGGTGATCAGGGAGCCGAGGCGGTGGTGATCCACCAGTCCCAGTACATTGGCCTGGGAGAGGGTGGCTGGGCCCTGCTCCAGATCACTGAAGTCGACCAGCCAGACATTTTTATCGGTCAGATCCTGAGTCAGCAGCTCGGGCTCGGCGACACCAGCCTGCTCCAGAATGAAGCGGGTTTCGGTACGCAGATCGCCGAGGCGCCATGGGGTGGCCTGACGGCCTTGTGCATTGAGCCAGTCAGCGATCACCAGAGCGCTGCAGATACTGTCACTGTCGGGATTCTTGTGGCCAAAAACGTGGATCATAGACAAAGCCTCACAATTGGATACCCATAAAGGGGGCAACACTATGCGAAATCCCCCTCGTCAAGGCAACCCGATCCCGGCAGATGTTGCTGCCTGCTTGGCCAAATCCACCATTTTATTGATCTGGGTCGGTGATCTCATCGCTCTGACAAATGGCCGGGATGTATTTGCCCTGCTGAATCAGGATGCTTTTTCAGAGCCAGAGCCAGAGCCAGAGCCAGAGCCAGAGCCAGAGCCAGAGCCAGAGCCAGCCGGTGGTTATGTTGCCATCAGGCTGGCCAGGTGATTAATGGTGCAGCAGCTCGCGGGCATTGGCCAGGGTAATGTCGGTGATCTGATCGCCCCCCAGCAGGCGGGCCAGTTCGTTGAGCCGGGCGCTCTGATCGAGCGCATCCATCCGGGTTTCTGTGGTTTTGCCATCGGTGTGCTTGCTCACCACCATATGCTGGTGGCCATTGCCCGCCACCTGCGGCAAGTGAGTGACCACCATCACCTGAGTCGACTCGCCAAGCTGACGTAGCAGGCGACCCACCACGGCCGCTGTCGGGCCGCTGATCCCCACATCCACCTCATCGAAAATCAGGGTCGGAGTGGAGACCTTGCGAGCGCTGATCACCACGATGGCAAGGCTGATACGCGATAGTTCACCGCCCGAAGCCACCTTGCCAAGCGGTTGGATGGGCTGACCCGGGTTGGTGGTGACCATAAATTCGACCCGATCTATACCCAGCGGAGAGAGGCTGCTCTGGGCATCGGGGCGCACCTCGATGGCAAAGCGACCATCGGGCATCGCCAGTTCGTGCATGCTGCAGGTCACCTTGGCACCCAACTCCTGGGCGTAACGCTGGCGGCTCTGGCTCAGGGCCTCGGCGGCCTGAACAAACGCCTGACGGGCCTCGGCCAGCTCATCTTCCATCCCCTCTAACCGCTCTTCATCAGAGTTGAGGCGGGCGAGATCGGAGGCCAGCTCCTGATGATGCTGGGCTAGATCTGCCGGTTTGACGTGGTGCTTGCGGGCCAGATTGATTGCCTTGGAGAGGCGGGCTTCCAGCTCGTTGAAACGTTCGGGATCCAGCTCCAACCGATCCAGATAGCTGCGCAGTTCGCTGTGGCTCTCCTGCACCCCGATCAGGGCTTCGTTCAGCATCTCCAGCACCGGAGTGAGGCGGCTGTCCATGCTGACCAGCCCCTCGGTCCGGTCGACGGCGGTCTGCAGCAGGCCGGCAATGGTGGTCTCTTCGTTGTCGTAGAGCAGATCGAGGCAAGCGCCGCACTCCTGCATCAATTCGGTGCCGTTGGCCAGCCGCTGGTGCTCCTCCTCGATCTCTTCAAACTCGCCCGGCTGCAGGGCAAATTCGTCCAGCTCCTGCACCTGATACTCGATAAGCTGGCGACGGGCTTCCCGCTGCTGCTGTTCGGCCTTGAGCCGGTTGAGCTCGTTTTGCAGCTGGCGCCACTGCTGATAGTGCTGGCGTACCTCGTCGAGCAGCAGATGGTGGCCGGCGTAGCCGTCGAGCAGGGCGAGCTGGTAGTCGGGTTTGAGGAGCATCTGGTGGGCATGCTGACCGTGTACGTTGACCAGCAGCTGGCCCAGATTCTTGAGCTGGGTGAGGGGGACGGGCACGCCGTTGATATAGCTGCGCGAACGCCCCTCGGCAGAGATGACTCGCCGCACGATGCACTCCCCCTCGTTCTCCAGCTCGTTGGTGGCGAGCCAGGCGCGGGCGGCCGGGTTGTTGTCGAGCAGGAAGCGGGCGCTGACCTCGCTTTTGTCGCTATCGGGGCGCACCATGCTGGCTTCGGCCCGCTCTCCGAGGCAGAGACCTAGGGCGTCGATGGCGATGGATTTACCGGCACCGGTCTCACCAGTGATGCAGGTCATCCCCGGTTGCAGATCGAGTTCGAGAAACTTGACGATGGCGAAGTTGTTGACGGTCAGCTGGGTCAGCATGGTCTCATCCTGTATAGGTCAACATTGCTGTGTATGCATCCAGTATATACTGGTCTTATATACAGTAAAGAGGGCTCCGTCATTTTTAACGAATGCAGGCCACCAGATTGGTGGCCTGCGGGAGTGCAGAGGGGCAAGTCAGTGAAAAGCTGACAGCAGATCCGGATGGGCCGCAATCACCTCATCCAGAGCCTGTTCCAGCTTGCTGCCGCTGGTGATGAGCGGGTTTAGCACCAGCGCGCGCCAGGCTGTATGGCGGTTGCCGTTGATGGCTGCCTCGATGGTGAGTTGTTCGAACTCCTTCATTAATTGCAGCAGGCGCAGGGTATCTTGCGGAAAAGGCGCCACGTTGAGCGGCAGCGGGCCCGACTTGGTGATGAGGGAGCTAACTTCCACGGCACATTCGTCCGGCAGGCCGTTGATGGCACCATTGTTGCGGGTGTTGACGTGCATGATGATGCGCTTGTCGTTGTGGATGGCACTCATCAGTTCGCAAGCCGCTTCCGAATAATATTGGCCACCGCGCCCCTCCAGTGCCTTGGGTTTCTCGGCGAGATCCGGGTTGCGATAGAGATCGAACAGCTGCTGTTCGATGGCCTTGACCACTTCGCCCCGAGTTCCTTCGCCACTGGCCTCACCGAGTTCCTGCTTGAGAATATCGTCGCTCATGTAGTAGTAACGCAGATAGGCACAAGGGATCATGCCCAGATTGGTCAGCAGATCCTTGGGCCAGGCAAAGGGGGGAATATTGCGCGGAACCAGCGGATCCTTTCCTTGCGCGAGTCGGGCAATCACCTCGCCGAGTTTATCCTCGCCTTGATGCTGGATCTGGCGTACGAAGATAAAGTGGTTGAGTCCGGCCACCTGCATGATGAACTCCTGTTCATCGTGGCTCTCCAGCAGGGTGGCGACCCCTTTTTGCATAATCACCGGTACATTGCACAAGCCCACGGCCTTGATCTTGCTGTGGCGCAAGATGGCTTCGGTCACCATGCCTGACGGATTGGTGAAGTTGAGCAACCAGGCATCGGGGCAGAGGCGCTCCATGTCGGCGGCGATCTGCAAGGCGATGGGGATGGTCCGGCACGCGTTGGCAAAGCCGCCAAGTCCGTTGGTCTCTTGCCCAATCAGGCCATATTTCAACGAGATCCGCTCATCGCTGATGCGGGCTTCCAGACAACCGGCGCGAAACTGGGAGCAGACGTAGTCGGTACCGCGCAGCGCTTCTTCCCGATCCAGCCTTGTTTCAACCCGAACCTCCAGTCCGGCTTTGGCCAGCATGCGGCGGGTGAGGGCAGCGATGATTTCCATCTTTTCGCGGCCATCGTCGATATCGACCAGCCAGAGTTCGCGCAGCGGCAGCTCGTGCTGGCGCTGGATTAATCCTTCGATCAGCTCTGGCGTATAGCTGGAGCCGGCACCGATGACCACAATCTTGAGTCCGTTTTTCATAGTCCACCTCATTTACACGGATAGGGAGTGACCCTATTAAAGGGGGGCCGAGGCGGCCAGACAAACGAAAAAAGGGGTAGTATGAATTAGTCAATTTAATGCATGAGAGGCCGTGGCATACTGATGCCCTGCACCGCAACGCGCGTCATCATGAGGTTATCCATGCTGGTTCAACAGAACACCCTTGCCCTGCTGCACACCTTCGAGAGCACGGCCCGTCACCTCAGCTTCACCCGCGCTGCCGAGGAGATGAATCTTACCCAGGGGGCCATCAGTCACCGTATTCGCCATCTGGAGGGGTTATTGGGGTTTCGCCTCTTTATTCGCCTGACCCGTAAGCTCGCATTGACGGAAGAGGGGGCACGACTGCTGGCGACCCTGAGCCACTCCCTGCGCCAGATCAATGAGGAGATTGAAGATATCCGTGCTCAGGATTTGCGCGGCACACTCCATGTGGGGGTTGCGCCGACGCTGGGGCTCAACTGGCTAATGCCCAGATTACCGCGCTTCCAGCAGCGCTGGCCCGGATTGAATGTGATGATGCGGGTTCGTGCCGGGGCGGTGGATTTCAACGAGGAGCGGGTAGATCTGGCCATCTACTACGGAGCCACCCGCTGCAGTGATCTGCACCGTGAGCTGTTGATGGAGGAGCGCCTGGTTCCTGTATGCTCCCCCGCCTATGCCGAGCGGCTGGGGTTGCTGAGAGAGCCGGCCCGGTTGGCGGAGGCCTGTTTTATCCATGCCTCTGAATCGACCGATGTGCAGCAACTCTTCTCGGAGTGGCGGCTCTGGTGTGATGGCGCAGGCATGACACTGCCACATGAACAGCGCCACTATGGTTTCAATCACTATCAGATGGCTCTGCAGGCGGCACAAGGGGGGATGGGGGTCGCGATGGGACGGGAGGTGCTGGTTCGCAGCTTGCTGGAACAGGGCTCGCTGGTGGCAGTTGGCGGCCCGGCAGTGGCTGCCGGGCGCAACTACGAGTTGATTTCGCCGCGGGAGAACCGCGAGCGGCCGCGTTTTCGCGCCTTCAGCGACTGGCTGCGCAGCGAGGTGGCACTCAGTCAGAGCACTGCTGCGCCGCCTGACCCGGCAGCTTAAAACAGCTTGCTGCCCCAGCCGAGCTTGTTGCGCAGCACGTGGAAGTAGCTGTAGTCGAGCGGATGCACCAGATGAAGCTGGTGGTGGCTCTTCTTGATGAGGATCTCGTCCCCCGGGTGGACCGCCAGCGTCACCTGACCGTCACAGCTGACCTGCATGGCATCGTCCTGATTGTCCGGCGAGACCAGCAGGCGCACTTCGCTGTCGGCATCGAGCACGATGGGGCGACTGCTGAGGGTATGCGGGAACATGGGCACCAGCGTGATGGCGTTGAGCTTGGGGGTGAGAATGGCGCCACCTGCCGACAGGGAGTAGGCGGTCGAGCCGGTCGGAGTGGCGACAATGATGCCGTCCGAGCGCTGGCTATACATAAAGCTGCCATCGATATAGACCTCGAACTCGATCATGTGGGCGATCTTGCCCGGGTGCAGTACCGCCTCATTGACCGCCAGATTACTCGACTTGCGCTCGCCATGGCGATAGACCGAGGCTTCCAGCAGGAAGCGGTGTTCGCTCTTGTAGTGACCGGAGAGCACCTGCTCCAGCGGCAGCAGATAATCCTGCGGCGAGAGATCGGTCAGAAAGCCAAGGTTGCCCCGGTTGACCCCGATCACCGCCACATCGAAACGCGACAGCACCCGCGCCGCCCCCAGCATGTTGCCGTCACCGCCGACTACGATGGCCAGATCGGCCTGCTGGCCGAGCTGAACCAGATCCATGACGTTTTCATCGAGGATGCTCAGGGTCTGGGCAACCCGGCTCTCCACCAGTACCCGGAAACCGCGTGAGGTCAGGTATTGATGCAGGCCGGTCAGCGTCTGGTTGGCTCCCTCGTGGTGAGGCTTGCCAATCAGGGCGATGGTTTTGAACGGAGAATCCATAGTCTGTCGGGTCTGGGTGAGTATTGGGGGCAGTATACAGCGGTTTGTCACGCTTGTGACGTCCTCCCGCGCGCTTCCCTCGCTGAGGGGGGAGGGCTATCTCCTTGACGCAGCTGATTAAAAGCTGAGCTGGATTGCCAGAGATGCAGCAAGGAAAGTGCCAATAGTCCTGTTTGAGTGACCCGGATTGGCCTTTTTCCCCTTGAAAGACAGGGATCCATCCCCATAATAGCGCCAACATAGTCGGTCTGATGTCACTGGTCGCTCAGCCAGACGTCAAGGCCCTCGTAAGTAACCCCGGAATCTGGAGATGTCATGAACCACGAAGAGCAAAAGGTTGAAGCGATGGAGCAAGTGGAAGCCCAGCCAGTCGAGCCGACCGATGTAGACAGTGAAGTGACAGCCGAGCAGGCCCGTATCGCCGAACTGGAAGAGCAGCTGGAGACCGCCATCCAGAAGGCGGCGGAAGAGCGCGAACGCGCCCTGCGTACCGCTGCCGAAATGGAGAATCTGCGTCGTCGTACCGAGCTGGACGTGGAGAAGGCGCACAAGTTCGCCCTGGAGAAGTTCGCCGCCGAGCTGCTGCCGGTGCTGGACAACCTGGAGCGCGCCATCGAGCTCGCCGACAAGGAGAACGATGCCCTCAAGCCGATGGTGGAAGGTGTCGAGCTGACCCTCAAATCCATGCAGAGCGGTGTGGCCAAGTTCGGTCTGGTTGCGCTGGATCCGACCAACCAGCCGTTTGATCCGAATGCCCATCAGGCGATGAGCATGGTGCCGAGTGCCGATGTGGCGCCGAACACCGTGATCGCCGTAATGCAGAAAGGCTATGAGCTGAACGGTCGCGTGATCCGTCCGGCCATGGTCATGGTATCCAAGGCCGCCGACTGAGTCGGCGCTTGATGCCCAGGCCCGCCGCTTGGCGGGCTTTTTGTTTATCTGTCTGGTCTGTCATGGACTGATCACGACAAAAGGTGGGGTTTTTGCGGGGCAGGGCTTGAAGTGGCCGCTTGCGACCCCATATAGGATGCAAGGCCACGGCGGCACAAAAAATTTGATGCCGGGAGCTTGAAAGCCAGATTGGCAGGCCCCACCTAGCCGTTAACGCATTAAGGCGAGTTCCTCGCCAGTTTATTCAAAGTATTTGGAGATTTCTCAAATGGGTAAAATCATCGGTATTGACCTGGGTACTACCAACTCCTGCGTTGCCATTCTGGACGGCGACACTGCTCGCGTGATCGAGAACGCAGAAGGCGATCGTACTACTCCGTCCATCATTGCCTATGCCGATGATGGCGAGATCCTGGTTGGTCAGCCGGCCAAGCGTCAGGCCATCACCAACCCGAAAAACACCCTGTTCGCCATCAAGCGTCTGATCGGCCGTCGTTTTGAAGATGACGAAGTACAGCGTGACCTGAAGATCATGCCGTACGCCATCGCCAAGGCCGACAACGGTGACGCCTGGGTTGAGGTGAAGGGCAAGAAAATGGCACCGCCGCAGATCTCTGCCGAAGTGCTGAAAAAGATGAAAAAGACCGCCGAAGACTACCTGGGCGAGCCGGTAACCGAAGCAGTTATCACTGTTCCGGCCTACTTCAACGACGCCCAGCGTCAGGCTACCAAGGATGCCGGTCGCATCGCCGGTCTGGATGTTAAGCGCATCATCAACGAACCGACTGCAGCAGCTTTCGCTTACGGCGTGAACAAGGTCAAGGGCGAGCGCAAGGTTGCCGTATATGACCTGGGTGGCGGTACTTTCGATATCTCCATCATCGAGATCGACGAAGTTGAAGGCGAAACCACCTTCGAAGTACTGGCGACCAACGGTAACACCCACCTGGGTGGTGAAGACTTCGACAACCGCGTCATCAACTATCTGGTAGATGAGTTCAAGCGTGAGCAGGGCATCGACCTGCGCAACGACCAGCTGGCTCTGCAGCGTCTGAAAGATGCCGCCGAGAAAGCCAAGATCGAGCTCTCTTCTGCCCAGCAGACCGACGTCAACCTGCCGTACATCACTGCCGATGCCACCGGTCCGAAGCACATGAACATCAAGGTGACCCGCGCCAAGCTGGAATCCCTGGTAGAAGACATGGTGAAAGACTCTCTGGAGCCGGTTCGTGTCGCCCTGAAAGACTCCGGTCTGGCAGTTGGCGAGATCGACGACGTGATCCTGGTTGGTGGTCAGACCCGTATGCCGCTGGTTCAGAAGACCGTTGCCGAGTTCTTTGGCAAAGAGCCGCGTAAAGACGTCAACCCGGACGAAGCCGTGGCCATGGGTGCTGCCATCCAGGGGGCCGTACTGTCCGGTGACAAGACCGACGTTCTGCTGCTGGACGTTACCCCGCTCTCTCTGGGTATCGAAACCATGGGCAGCGTGATGACTGCGCTGATCGAGAAGAACACCACTATTCCGACCAAGAAGTCCCAGGTGTTCTCCACTGCCGAAGACAACCAGTCTGCCGTGACCATTCACGTGCTGCAGGGTGAGCGCAAGCGCGCCAGCGACAACAAGTCTCTGGGCCAGTTCAACCTGGAAGGCATCCGTCCGGCACCGCGCGGTCTGCCGCAGATCGAAGTGACCTTCGACATCGATGCCAACGGTATCCTGCACGTCTCTGCGAAAGACAAAGAGACCAACAAAGAGCAGAAGATCACCATCCAGGCCTCCTCTGGTCTGTCTGATGACGAGATCGAGCGCATGGTACGCGAAGCCGAAGCCAACGCGGCCGAGGACAAGAAGTTCGAAGAGCTGGTGCATGCCCGCAACCAGGCTGATGGTCTGGTCCACTCTGTACGCAAGCAGATCACCGAAGCCGGTGAAGCCCTGCCTGCCGACGACAAGACCAAGATCGAAGCCGCTCTGAGCGAGCTGGAAACCGCCATCAAAGGTGACGACAAGGCTGCCATCGAAGCCAAACAGCAGGCTCTGCTGGAAGCGTCCCAGAAGCTGATGGAGATTGCCCAGCAGCAGGCTCAGGCACAAGGTGCCGCCGGTGCTGACGCCGGTCAGTCCTCCTCTTCTGCCAAGGCTGACGACGACGTAGTCGACGCCGAGTTCGAAGAAGTGAAAGACGACAAGAAGTAAGCCCGACCCAGATGGGCGAAGCAGGCTTCGCCCATCGGTTTAGTTTATGAATTCACGGGCGTTGGGTGACCAACGCCCGTCTGCGTAACCACAGGATGAGTATGTCGAAGCGCGATTTCTACGAGGTGCTGGGGGTATCGAAAGATGCCGACGAGCGCGAGATCAAGAAGGCGTACAAGCGTCTGGCCATGAAGTATCACCCTGACCGCAATCAGGGCGATGCCGGTGCCGAAGAGAAGTTCAAAGAGGTCAAGGAAGCCTACGAGATCCTGACCGATGCCAACCTGCGCGCCCGTTATGACCAGTACGGTCATGCTGGTGTCGACCCGAGCCAGGGTGGCGGTGGCCACGGTGGTTTCGGCGGTGGTGCCGACTTTGGCGACATCTTTGGCGATGTGTTCGGTGACATCTTCGGTGGCAGCCGTGGCGGTGGCCGTCGTGGCCCGGCCCGTGGTTCCGACCTGCGCTATACCATGGAGCTGACGCTGGAAGAGGCGGTACGCGGGGTCTCCAAGGAGATCAAGGTGCCAACTCTGGTTCACTGTGAAGTCTGTAACGGCTCCGGAGCCCATACCGGCAGCAGCGCCCAGACCTGCCCGACCTGCCACGGCTCCGGCCAGGTACAGATGCGTCAGGGCTTCTTCGCGGTGCAGCAGGCGTGCCCACACTGTCACGGTCGCGGCAAGATCATCAAGGATCCGTGCCGCAAGTGCCACGGTGAAGGTCGCTACCAGCGTACCAAGACCCTGTCGGTCAAGATCCCGGCAGGTGTCGATACCGGCGATCGCATCCGTCTTTCCGGCGAAGGGGAAGCGGGGGAAGCGGGAGCTCCGGCAGGGGATCTTTACGTACAGGTGCACGTCAAAGAGCACGAGATCTTCGTGCGTGACGGCAACAACCTCTACTGCGAAGTGCCCATCAGCTTCACCGCTGCGGCTTTGGGCGGCGAGATCGAAGTGCCGACACTGGATGGCCGGGTCAAGCTCAAGGTCACTCCGGAGACCCAGACCGGCAAGATGTTCCGCATGCGTGGCAAGGGCGTGAAGTCCGTGCGCTCCGGTCAGGTGGGGGATCTGATGTGCAAGGTAGTGATCGAGACCCCGGTCAACCTCACCGAGCAGCAGAAAGAGCTGCTGCGCCAGCTGGATGAGTCGTTCAGCGGTGCCGCTGCCAAAACCCACAAGCCGAAATCGGAAGGCTTTTTCGAAGGGGTGAAACGCTTCTTCGACGATCTGACCAGCTGATTTCAGCGACCCGAATAAAAAGAGCCGGCCTTGTGCCGGCTCTTTTTTTGGTTTTTTGCGGTCAATCCGTGGTGCTGGCGCGCCAGAACACCTGCTTGATATGGGGATGAATACCCAGTTTGCCCATCAGTGCGTCGAGCTCGTCGCCATCGATAGAGGTGGCGAGCAGCACCGCCGAGATCTCCAGATCCCGTTCGCCAAAGGGCTCGATGTCGAGCTCGCTCAGGGGGTAGTTGGCCTGCTCCAGCATCTCTTCGAGCCAGTGCAGCACCTCTTTCTGGTGCTCGCGCGGAGTGAGCGCCGTCACCTTGTAGGTCACCTCGGTGTCGAGATTATCTACCGGACGCCGGTTGATCTGATTGACCAGCGGCCGCAGCAGGGTATTGGCGGCGAGCACGAACAGGGCGCCCAGAATCGCTTCTATGGCGAGACCGGCACCACAGGCGGCACCGACGGCGGCCACCCCCCAGAGGGTGGCGGCGGTGTTGATGCCGCGGATATTGCCCGACTCGCGCATGATGACACCGGCGCCGAGAAAGCCGATGCCGGAGACGATATAGGCCACCACGTGCACTACGCTGTAGCTGCCGCCATGGAGGTCATAGATACGCTGGGCCAGATTGACAAACAGCGCGGCGCCCACGGCGACCAGCACGTTGGTACGCAGGCCGGCGGTACGCTGGCGGTACTGACGCTCCAGCCCGACCAGCGCCCCCAGTACGAATGCCAGCAGCAGGCTGGCGAGGGTATCGATCAGGGAGATCAGATCAAGTTGTTGCCACATTTTCATGGCCTGTTCCTTCTTGGTTGCCGATGGCCTTCGGGATGAGCGGGCTGTCAGATGGTGCTGGCATAACCCGGGCAGATGAGTGGACGCGCGTGGTGAAAGCCATCACAAAGGGGATGAGCACGCACGTCAAATGGGCCTGCCTCTCCCGTTTGCACGGAGAAGCAGGCACTTTTTCACTCGGATTGAACGGGGCTGGCAAGCCCCGAGGTTAACGGGTTGGCTCAGTTGAGCTGGGGATTGCCATCACTGCGTGGCCGCAACTCCCAGCGCACCGGGTGTGCAACGCCCACCTGATGGACAAACTGCACCAGATAGCGGCGCTGGGGCGGTGTGCAGTGCACATTGAGCACCAGCTCCCGGCCCCCGCTGCGTCCCGGCCGCATCGACTGCATGGGCTGCAGGCCGGCAGGTTGCAGCGTGTGGTTCACCATCTCCAGCACCTGCTCCATATCGGCGCGATCCTCGCAACGGATCTGCAGCCGGTAGTGGTGCTGGCGCTGTTTGCCGCGCAGCCAGAGTGGCAGCCAGCCACGGCCCAGCTTGCTCAGCAGGGGATGAGCCTGTGTTGCCATCATCGGATTGGCAACGGACTTGGTTGATACAAAACGCATAGCAGCCTCCTTGTGGGAAGCAGAAACTATGCAGGCATGACGGCCACGGCTTTTGGCCAATGGTCGCCAGACGTCAAGTGTAAAAAGAGAAGAGGGGAGTGGATTTCCGCTTCTCGCAGGGCTGCGAGCATGCGGCAGAGAAAGACCTGCGGCTAGCTCGCGACCTTGGTACCGGCTGACAGGGCCGGTCTACAACTGTCACTTGATGAGTTGCCCACTGATGGTCTCCGCTATTGATAAGAGGCTCGAATGATAGCCGAGCTGACGCAGAGGGTAAACCCCGAGCCAGTGGCGGAAACATCCTGAAACAAATTTGAGCTCTCACTTCGCCGCGACCGCTTGACGGCCCTGCGAGGTTGGCAGGGCCGCCCTTTGCGGCTTACTCCGTCTTGTCGATGCCAAGGTATTTGAGCATCAGTTTTTCATAGATGGGCTCGGTATCGCCCACCTGCATTTTGTGCAGGAAGTATTTCTCGAAGGCGATCTTGGCCAGATGGACCCACTTCCCTTTCTTGAACCAGGCGACGTTGCGCGGCGGGATCTGCGGCATTGCGACGAAGGCGGCGCCGGTGTCCCCCATGTCCGCCAGACAGATGGCATTCCACACCGCCTTGGTCACCGGCGGCTGGCCACTGAGCTCCGCCTTGATGTTGTGGCTAAGGGTGCGAACCATCGCCTCAATCATGTAGCCAGTCTTGGGTACGCCGGTTGGCACCGGGGTTTTATGCTGGGGCGGGATGGCGATGCAGACCCCGGCGGCGTAAATCTGCGGGAAGGCGGGATTGCGCTGGTGTTCGTCGACGATGACAAAACCGCGGGGATTGACCAGCCCCTCGATGCCTCGCAGCGGCGCAATGCCGACAAAGGCGGGCAGCATCATGGCGTGTTTGTAGGGCAGAGTGTGGGTGCGCTTGATGTTGCCCTCATCGTCCAGCTCCTCCACCGTCATCTTGCCATCCTTTGCTGCCACGGTGCGGGCATTGCAGATCCACTGCACATCGCGCATCCGCAATTCGCTCTCCAGCATTCCCTTGGAGTCGCCTACGCCGTTCAGACCCAGATGGCCGATGTAGGGCTCGCTGGTGACAAAGGTCATGGGCACATTTTTTCTCACCTTTTTGTCGCGCAGGTGGCGATCGAGGATGAAGGCGTACTCGTAGGCCGGGCCAAAGCAGGAGGCCCCCGGCATGGCGCCGACAATCACCGAGCCGGGCTCATCGACCAGTGAGCTGACGCTGTGACGGCACTCTTCGGCGTGGGAGAGGGTGCAGACGCTGGCGGTGCCGCCCGATTCGGGGCCTGCCCCCGGTACTTCGTCAAAGGCGAGCGCCGGGCCGGTGCAGAGCACCAGAAAGTCGTAACTCAGGGTCTGGCCATCGGAGAGGGCAATCTGCTGTTCGCCAGGTTGCAATCCTGTCAAGGCCGCATGAATAAAGTGGATTCCCTTTTTCTTCACATGGGGTTCGATGGGGATCGAGGTCTCCTTGCGCTCCCGCCACTGGACGGCAATCCACGGATTGGATGGGGTGAATTCAAAGTCCGGCTTGTCGTTGATGAGGATCACCTCATGCTGCTTGCCCAGTTCGGCCTTGAGTTCGTAGGCGGCGGACATGCCCCCCAGACCCGCGCCTATGACGATTACCGTTGCCATGTTCAGCCTCCTGCGTTTATTACACGCTCATGTGAGCAGGGTCATCCGACCCGGTTATTTCAATCCCATCCTTTTGAGGATCATCGCTGCCGGGCAGAAACCGGTGAAGGCGCTCTGGATCAGGTTGACCCCGACAAAGGCGCTCAACCAGACAAAACCCGGATGAACCCAGGTGGTAAGGATCAAAGAGAGCAGCAACATGCAACCCGCGACGATTCTGACTCCGTTATCTACTGTCATAGCCTTTCTTCCTATCTATTTTAGATATTGCTAATTTAGTGTTGTTTTATACAATAGAACAAATATCAGCAATTGCTAATTTACTTCTATGAGCCAATTCGACGAGATGAACAGACACGCGACAGCCGCCGCCTCCCTGCTCAAGGCGTTGGCTCACCCTGAACGCCTGATGGTGCTCTGCCAGCTGGTGGAGGGGGAGAAGGGGGTCGGAGAGCTGCTGGCCCATAGCCAACTCGGGCAGTCAGCCTTCTCCCAGCAACTTTCGGTATTGAAGCGCTACGGCCTGATCCGTTCGCGCAAGGTCTCCCAGCAGATCTACTACTCGCTGGTGAGCGAGGCGGCCGCCGATGTGCTGGGGGCGCTGCAAACCCATTTTTGTCACTCAGAAAATAAGGAATCTTGATGATGGAAAGCCAATGGCTACTCTCTTTGGGCGGCGGCATGCTGGCGGGGCTGTCAGCCCTGATCCTGATGTTGTTCAACGGCCGAGTTGCCGGGATCAGCGGCATTCTGGCCGGTGCGCTGCAACACCGTGCGCCCTGGCGGGTGCTGTTTCTGCTGGGGCTGGGGGCGGGCGCCTGGTTGGCGCTGACTCTGGGTTGGGCCAGTATGCCCGCATTCACCACCTTGCCCGGCTGGCCCGTTGTGCTGCTGGCCGGTCTGCTGGTTGGCATCGGTACCCGTCTTGGCAATGGCTGCACCAGTGGCCACGGCATCTGTGGCATGGGGCGGCTCTCCCCGCGCTCCATTGTCGCCACCCTGACCTTTATGGCGGTTGGCTTTATCACCGTCTTTGTCACTCACCATCTGCTGTAAGGGGCTTATTGCCATGAAGTTGCTGACAAGTTTGTTTGCGGGCCTGCTGTTCGGGCTGGGGATGGCCATCTCCGGCATGGTGGATCCCGCCCGGGTCACCGGTTTTCTCGATCTGGCTGGTGCCTGGGATCCCAGCCTCGCCTTCGTGATGGGGGGCGCCCTGCTGGTCTTTATGCCGGGTTACTTTCTGCTGGTGAAACCTCGTCGTCAGAGTGTGTTGGGCGAGTCCATCGCGGCCGTACCTGCCCCAAAGCTGGATCGTCGTCTGATCGGTGGGGCCGCGCTGTTTGGCATCGGCTGGGGATTGGTGGGTATCTGCCCGGGGCCTGCCTTGAGTCTCATTTCCAGCGGCCAGCCCATGATACTGTTGTTTATTGCGGCCATGGTGGCCGGGATTTTGCTTGTTGATCGGGTCTTGGTGAAGGTGCAGGAGAAGCGCTGCCACCCCCGCTCTGCCTGAATGGATTGCCCCTGGTGTCGGGGAAGGAGGAATATCATGGAACAGATCCGCTTGCTGGGGGCCGCCATGCTGGCCGTGACCTCCGCTCTTGTCTCTCCGATGACATGCTCTGCCGAGGCGAATGGTGATGCCACCCTGACTCTGGTTCCCCGTCAGGTGGCCGACTGGCTGACGCTGGATGGCACTGTCAGTGCCATCCATCAGGGGACGGTGGCGGCCCAGACCAGCGGCCGGGTCTCCCGCATGCTGGTGGACGTGAACGATCAGGTGCAGGCGGGGCAACCGCTGCTCGAGATCAGCGGCAAGGAGCAGTTTGCCGCCGTTTCCGGTGCTGAGGCGCGGCTTGCCAGAGCCAAGGCCCAGCAGGTGGAGGCAGAGCGCCAGCTTGCCCGCTTTCAGGCGCTGATTGCCAAAGGGGTGATTACCCGCGCCCAGCTCGACAATGCCCAGGCGACTGATCGCGCCGCCCGCGCCGAGGTCAATGCGGCCGATGCGGCCCTCACTCAGGCCCGCGAGGCCTACGGTTATACCCGCATTCTGGCTCCCTACGCCGGAGTGGTGACCAAGAGGCTGGTAGAGCTGGGGGAGACTGTCGCCCCCGGTACCCCGCTGCTCTCCGGCTTCTCTCTAGACACACTGCGGGTGGAGGTGGAGTTGCCCCAATCCGCCCTGACGCTGGCTCGTGAGCCTGCGTATGTGCAAGTGCTGCTGCCGGATGGCAGGGCCGTTACCCCGGTCAAATTGACCCGCTTCAACTATGCCGACAGCCAGAGCCACGCCTTCAGGTTGCGCCTCGACTTGCCGCCGCAAACTGCTGGCGTGTTGCCCGGCATGTGGCTCAAGGTGCAGCTCAAACAGGGTGAGCGTCAGATGTTGCAGGTGCCGGATCGCGCCCTGCTGCGGCAAGGGGAGTTCAACGGCGTCTATCTGCAGCAGCCTGCTGGCTGGGCCCTGACGCCGGTGCGGGTCGGCCATTGCGTCGAGGGACAGTGCGAGATCCTGGCCGGCCTGCAAGCCGGTGACAAGCTGGCTCCCGATGGCTGGGCGCAGCAGCAGGAGGTGGCCCATGAGTAGCGAGCTGAATGGCAACAAGGAGAGGCTGGGACCTGCCGGTCGGCTAGCGGCGCTGTTTCAGGGCTCGGCCATCACCCCGCTGCTGGCGCTGGTCGGGCTGCTGCTCGGTCTGTTTGCGGTGCTGGTGACCCCCAAGGAGGAGGAGCCGCAGATCGATGTCACCTTCGCCGATGTCTATATCCCCTTCCCGGGAGCCACCCCGGCAGAGGTGGAATCCCTCGTCACTACCCCTGCCGAGCAGGTGGTCTCCCAGATAAAGGGCATTGATACCCTCTACTCTTTTTCCCAACCCGATGGTGCCCTGCTGGTGGTGGTGTTCAAGGTGGGGGTAAGCCGCGAGCAGGCTATCGTCGATCTCAACAACCAGCTCGACTCCAACCGCGACTGGCTGCCGCAAGGGCTGGGGGTGGGTCAGCCACTGGTAAAACCGAGAGGGATCGACGATGTCCCCATCGTCAGTTTGACCTTATGGAGCAAAGAGAGGAGCAAGCAACTGGGGGCTCCCGAGCTGACCCGGGTCGCCCATGAGCTGGAGACCGAACTCAAGCGCATTCCCGGTACCCGCGATATCTACACGCTGGGCGGCCAGAGCGCCGTGCTGCGGGTTATGCCGGATCCGGTGGCCCTCAGCGCCTACGACATCAGCTGGGGCGAGCTGAGCCAGCGACTGGCGGCCGCCAATCAGGTAGGCACCACACAGGCTATCGAGCAGAACAACAGTGAGATCAAGGTGCAGGTGGGGCAGTTCCTGCAAAGCGAGCAGGAGGCTAGAGAGCTGGTGGTGGGGCTGCACGACGGCAAGCCGGTCTATCTGGGGGATGTGGCCAGGGTCTCTCTGGGTCAGGAGACCCCGACCAAACGCAGCTGGATGGGGCAGGGGGATCGCAGTTATCCGGCGGTGACTCTGGCCATCGGCAAGCAGCCGGGCCAGAACGCGGTTGATGTGGCCAAGCGGGTGGAGGCGCGGGTCGAGAGTCTCAAGAATCGGCTTATTCCGGCCGGGGTCGAGGTGACGGTGGCCCGGGACTACGGCGTTACTGCCGAGACCAAATCCAACACCCTCATCGGCAAGCTGATTTTTGCCACCACGGCGGTGGTGCTGCTGGTACTGGTGAGCATGGGGTGGCGCGAGGCGCTGGTGGTGGGGGTTGCCATCGTCATCACCCTGGCACTGACCCTGTTTGCCAGCTGGGCCTGGGGCTTTACCCTCAACCGGGTGTCGCTGTTCGCGCTGATCTTCTCCATCGGCATCTTGGTGGATGACGCCATAGTCGTGGTGGAGAATATCCACCGCCATCGCGGTTTGGGCAAGGGGGCACTCAAGGATCTTATTCCGGGGGCTGTGGACGAGGTGGGCGGGCCGACTATACTGGCGACCCTGACCGTCATCGCAGCCCTGCTGCCGATGGCCTTTGTCAGCGGGTTGATGGGCCCTTACATGAGCCCCATCCCCATAAATGCCAGCATGGGGATGCTTATCTCCCTGCTGGTGGCCTTTATCTTCTCCCCCTGGCTGGCGAGCCATTTGCTCAAGGATTTGGTGCACGGTACCCACGGCGAGGCCAGGGCCGGCCTCTTCCAGCGGCTGATGACCCCTTTCCTGATCGGTGACGGTGCCAAGAAATCCAGACGCAAACTCTGGCTGGCCATCCTGCTGCTGGTGGCGGGAGCCGCCGCCATGCCCATGGTGCAGTGGGTGGTGCTCAAGATGCTCCCCTTCGACAACAAGTCGGAATTTCAGCTGGTGCTCGATATGCCGGAGGGGGCGACTCTGGAGCAGACCGAGCGCACCCTGCTGGCGGTCGGGCGGGAGCTTGCCAAGGTGCCCGAGGTGAAGGATTACCAGATCTACGCCGGCACCGCCGCCCCCATCAATTTCAACGGGCTGGTGCGCCACTACTTTATCCGCAGCGGCGCCAACGTGGGGGATATTCAGGTCAATCTGGTGGACAAGCATGAACGGGATCACAGCAGTCACCAGATTGCCCAGTCGGTTCGGGAGCCGCTGCAGGCTATCGCCAGTGCGGCAGGGGGCAACCTCAAGGTGGTAGAGGTGCCCCCCGGCCCGCCGGTCTGGTCACCCATCGTTGCCGAGATCTATGGCCCGACTCAGGCCGCACGCGAAGCAGCCGCTCGCGCTGTACAGGCCCGTTTTGTGGCCACGGCGGATCTGGTGGATGTGGATATCTATCTGACCGACCCGCAGCCCAAGTGGCGGCTGGTGGTGGATCGCAGCAAGGCGGCCCTGCTCGGTGTCGATCTCGGGGATCTGGTGAACACCCTCAATGGCGGGGTGGGTTATCAGGATGCCAGCTGGCTGCAGGGGCACGGCGCCAAGTATCCGTTGCCGATCCGCATCGAACTGGCTTCCGGTGACAAACGGGATCTGGCGGGCGTGCTGGCCCTCAAGGTGCGCAGCCAGAGCGGCCAGCTGGTGCGGGTCTCCGAGCTGGTGAGTCGCCGTGATGAGGTGGCGCCGAGCTATATCATGCACAAGAACATGCAGCCCATTGTGATGGTGGTGGCCGACATGGGCGGCCATACCGACAGTCCGCTCTACGGCATGTTTAGCGCCGGCGCCGATATCGATCTGCCCCAATATTACGTGCAGCAGCCCGACAAGCTGGGGGAGGTGGCGCTGTTGTGGGACGGGGAGTGGAAGATCACCTACGAGACCTTCCGCGACATGGGGCTAGCCTACGGGGTGGGGATGATCCTCATCTACCTGCTGGTGGTGGCCCAGTTTCGCTCCTATCTGGTGCCGCTCATCATCATGGCCCCCATTCCGCTCACCCTCATCGGGGTGATGCCGGGCCACGCCCTGCTGGGGGCCCAGTTTACCGCTACCTCGATGATCGGGATGATCGCGCTGGCCGGCATCATAGTGCGCAACAGCATCCTGCTGGTGGACTTTATCGAACAGCAGCGGGCGAGTGGCGTGGCGTTCGAGCAGGCGGTGATTGCGGCGGCGCAGGTGCGGGCCAAACCCATCATGCTGACGGCGCTGGCCGCCATGATTGGAGCCCTGTTTATCCTCGATGATCCCATCTTCAACGGGCTGGCCATCAGCCTGATTTTCGGGATCCTGGTCTCTACTTTGCTCACTCTGGTGGTGATCCCGCTGCTCTACTACAGCCTGATGTCGCGCCGTGGGGTCGCGATCACGGCAAACGAGCCGGGCGCACAATGACAGAAGGGCCACCTCGGTGGCCCTTCTCGTTTCACACGTTCAGGTGGCCGGGGCGCTGAGTCAGCGTCCCTTCAGCAGCGGGAAGTAGCGCCGGTCAGCCTGACTCATATGGCCGACAACCAGCTCCTGAATGATGAAGTTGAGCAACTCGTCGTTGCCGAGGGTGCCTGCGCGGGCGGCGTTCATCAGCTGGGCCGCTTTTTGCAGCAGTTGCTGATGGTCCTGACGGTGGGTCTCTAGCTCGGCGTAATCGAGCTCGGCCAGCAGGCTCTCCTCGAAGGTGAAATGGTGGTGCGCCATCTCGAACAGGTTCTCCAGACTCTCCAGATAGAGAGCGGGATGGGCCTCGTGATCCTTCATCCGCTCCAGCAGCCGGTTGGTGAGCACAAAGAGCTGGCGATGTTCGGCATCGATACGGGGATGGCCGCACTCGTGGCTACCTTGCCACACCAGCGAGCCCTGCGCGGGGTCGAGCCCGGCGGTATAGAGACAGACCCGGCCACGGCCGCGGTTTTTCGCCTGATACATCGCCTGATCCGCGTGGTGCATCAGGGTTTTGGCATCCTCGCCGTGCTCCGGATAGAGAGCAATCCCGATACTGCTGGAGATGCGCAGCTCCTGCTCGTCGCTCATCCTGAAGGGGTGGCGCAGGCTGTGATGGAGATGGTCGGCGATGGTCAGTGCCTCATCGCTGGTGTCTGGCAGCAGGATAACAAATTCGTCGCCGCCAAGGCGTGCCACCAGATCATGCTCCCGCACGCAGTAGCGCATCCGCTTGGCCACCATATTGAGCAGCACATCGCCGGTCTCGTGGTCGAAGGTATCGTTGATCGGCTTGAAGTGATCGAGATCGATGAACATCAGTGCCAATGGCTGGTCGGCGTTGTGCTCCAGCGCCTCTTTCAGCCGTTGCTGCAGCAGGCGGCGGTTGGGTAGACCGGTCAGGGGATCGTAGAAGGCGAGGCGGCGCATCATCTCCTCGCGGGCCGCCCGCTCGGTGATGTCGCGGGTTACCCCCAGAATGGCCTCTGGTTCCCCTTGCTCGTTGCCATGCAGGGTGGTGATGGTCTCGGTGGCGACCAGATGGCCATCCTTGTGGCGCAGATCGGTGCGAATGACGCTGCGAGTCTGCTCATGTTCACCGCGATACCAGGCTGCGAGGGTGGCGGTGATCTCCTCCTTGAGTTTTATGCGTGCGGCATCGGGCAGCAGCTTCTTGAACGGCAGGGCGAACAGCTCGCTCGCGTTGTAACCGCTCAGCGGCTGAATGGCCGGGCTGATGTAGCGAAAGCGCAGGCTGGCAGTATCCATGGTCCAGATCACGTCGGCGCTGTTCTCCGCCACGAAGCGGTAGTGCTGCTCGCTCTGGGCCAGCTCGCGGGTGAGGCGCTGGCGGTCGCGCGACTCCTGACGCAGACGCAGGTAAAGGTGTAGGAAGATGCCGAGCAGGATCAACAGGGTAAAGGTGATCAGCATGGCGATGGCCACGCTCTTGTCGAGCAGCTGCCGCTGCTGGCGCAGCCGCTCTGTGGCCGGATTGTAGAGAAAGCGATCGAGGCTGATGTCGGAGGCGAGCAGGCCCGCCTCCCGATAGATATTGGCGATCTGCTGCCAGCGCTCCGGCTGCATGTATCCCGGCTCGACAAAGTCGGGCTGCATCAGCGAGCGGGTCTCGCGCGCTTCAAAGGTGAGTTGCTCCCGTCCGGTCCCGCTAGGGTAGTGCTCCATGATCCAGTCGATCATCTCCTCCGGATTATCCATGGCATAGCGCCAGCCGCGCAGGCTAGCCTGACGAAAGGCAAAGACCCGGCCGGGGCGGGTCGCCAGCTCCCGTTCGGAGGTAAAGAGGTTGTCGGCGTAAAAGTCGTTGCTGGCGCTGCGGGGACTGAAGACCCGATAGGGGATCTCCTTTTGCTGCAGGTAGAAGGGCTCCGTGGTGCTGTAGGCACTGATGGCATCCACCTTGCCTGAGAGCAGCGCTTCGACGCCGTTGTCGTAGGGGTGGATCTGCCACGTTCGGGCGGGAATATGTTTGCTGAGATAGGTGAGCAGCTCGCCGGAGCCAGGTTCCAGCATCAGCCGCTTACCGGCGAGATCGGCGGCATTGCGGATATCGGGTCGATCGAGCGTCAGCAGCAGCAAGGGAGAGTGCTGCAACATGGCTGCCAGCACCACCACCGGCTTGCCGGCGGCGCGGGCCAGCAGCAAGTCGCTGCCGCTGATGCCAAACTGCGCCTGGCCACTGGTCACTGAGTTGACCACATCGGTGCGGGGGGTGGCTTCGCGCAGGGAGACGTTGAGCCCGGCTTCCCGGTAGTAGCCCTTGGCGATGGCGGCGTAGTAACCGGCAAACTGGAACTGATGCTGCCAGGAGAGCTGGAGTGTGACTTGCTCTTCGGCCTTCAGCGGCACGCTTGCAAGCGCAGAGAACATCCAGCTGGCCAGCATGGGCAGGAACCAGAGCGTACAGCGTGGGGAGGGTTCGAGCTCCGTCATACAGGGTGTCTCTCGGGAGGCGGTATCAGAGCTAGAGTCAAACAATTTTTTGTAACCTGCAATAGGGGAAAAAGGCTAGCGGAGCAGGGCAGTAGCGGTATAAAAATTTGTTTTTGTGTTTTTCATCACACTAATTGCCTGCGAAGTCTGTTTTCACAACTTGCCTGCCCCATCCCGGAGTCATATGGCTTGCGAAAATGGCTGCATTTTAGCCATTATCATGCCGTTTTTTCCTCCGAATCTTCGTTTAAATTGCCGCTTTTTGTCGGGAAAGCGTCAGCCTGTGTCGTCATATCACGCGATACTTCTGCGATGTTTTCCACATGAGGGAAATATGTATTCTGGTTGTTTGTTGATGGTTAAATCAGCCTCGTCGCCCGGTTGGCGAGCTCTGGTGTTATGATGTTCCCCCCTGTTCCGGATAAGGCTGTTTCATGTCCCGCTTGCGTCTGCTTGTCTCCGATTCTCACGACCCCCTCTTCAACCTCGCCGTCGAGGAGTGCATCTTCCGCCAGATGGATCCCCGTCAACGGGTGCTGTTCCTTTGGCGCAACGCCAATACCGTGGTGATTGGCCGTGCCCAGAACCCGTGGAAGGAGTGCAACACCCGCCGGATGGAAGAGGACGGGGTGACGCTGGCTCGTCGCAGCAGCGGTGGTGGCGCCGTATTTCACGACCTTGGCAACAGCTGCTTCACCTTCATGGCGGGCAAGCCGGAGTATGACAAGAGCGTCTCCACCGCCATCGTGCTGGACGGGCTCAAGCGACTGGGGATTGAGGCCTTTGCCTCCGGTCGCAACGACTTGCTGGTGGCGACTCCGGACGGGGAGCGCAAGGTATCGGGGTCGGCTTACAGGGAGACCCTGGCTCGCGGGTTTCACCACGGCACCCTGTTGCTGGACGCCGATCTCGGTCGGCTCGCCAACTACCTCAACCCCGACCCCAAGAAGCTGGCAGCCAAGGGGATCAGCTCGGTGCGCGGTCGTGTGGCCAATCTGTGCGAACTGCTGCCGGGGATTGACCACCATCAGGTGAGCGACGCGCTGGCTGCCGCCTTTTTTGAGCACTATGGCGAGCGGGTGCAGCCCGAGCACATCTCCCCGGAGCAGATGCCCGATCTGCCCGGTTTTGCCGAGACCTTCGCCCGCCAGCGCAGCTGGGAGTGGAACTTTGGCCACGCGCCCGCCTTCACTCATCTGCTGGAAGAGCGCTTTGGCTGGGGCGGGGTGGAGCTGCACTTTGACGTGGAGAAGGGGAGCATAGTGCGGGCGCAGATTTTCAGCGACACCCTGGATCCGGCACCCTTCGATCGGCTGGCCCAACTGCTGGTGAGTTGTCCCTATCGCCCTGATGCGGTCGCCAGCTGTTTGCAAGGGTGGCAGGGGGAGTTCCCGGCCAGTCGCGAGGCGTTGAGCGAGTTTGCCGACTGGCTGCTGGCGGCGCTGCGCTGAAGGCACAACTGCTGAAGTGATCGGGATCACGAAATATAAAGAGGCGCATAAAAAGCGCCTTTTTTCTGCCCCTTGCCATGGCTAAAACATAACAAAAAGTATGGCAGACCATTAGTTATTGTCTCTGTTGATGCGCCAGGCCCGGGAGTATAAGGGCCGCACATTTGCTGTACTAATGGTATAAAAATGAGTGACTTAGTTTATCTTCAAGACCAAAGCGTCAACGCCGTCTCCCCCCTGTTTGCCAACCGGTTTGCCAGCGTTAAAGCCAATTTTTTCTCACGTAATCCCGATCTCTGGCCGGTGTTCCGCGAGCCCGGCTTTGCCACCCTCAACGAGTTTCGGGCCCGTGGACTGGCGCCGGATGCGCGGCTCAATGCCTGGCCCGATGGCCGCGCCCGCCTGGCCGATCTCTTCGAGACCATGCCGGTGCCCGCCACCATGCGCACTCCGGGCGAGCCGATGGCCGAGCTGTTGTTTGCCGCCGCGCTGTCGAAGGATTGGGAGAACCCCTCCAGCGTCGAGAACGTCATCACCATGTCGGCGGATCCCGCCATCTATGGCGCCCAGATGGGTATCCTGGCCAACCCCAATCTGGTTTACTCCGAATATGCCGGAGTGGCCGAGGAGCTGGAGAAGAAGGTGGTGCGCCAGATTGCGCTGCTGGCGGGTTACGACCCGGCTCGCGCCACCGGCATCTTCACCCAGGGGGGGACCTTCTGTAACCTCTACGGCTACCTGCTCGGCATTCGTAAAAGCTTGCCACAAGCCAAGCACAAGGGGCTCGGCCACTATCAGGATTACCGCATCATCAACTCCCAGGGCGGTCACTACTCCAACATCACCAACCTCTCCCTGCTTGGGGTCGACATCGAGAACAAGACCATCCGCATTCAGGTCGGTGAGAACAACGACATCGATCTCGACCACCTCGAGCGCACCCTGACCGCCTGTTTTGCCCTGAAACACGTGGTGCCCGCCATCATGCTCACCATGGGCACTACCGACACCTTCGGGGTGGATCAGGTGAAACCCGTGTTCGAGCTGCGCAATCGCCTCTGCGAGCAGTTCGAAGTGGCAGTCAAACCGCATATCCACGTCGATGCCGCCATCGGCTGGTCGATGATCTTCTTCCTCGATTACGACTTTGCCGCCAACCCGCTTGGCATCAATGCCGCGACCCTGGCCGGGATCGAACGCAACGTGGCGCGCTTTGCCGAGCTCAAATATGCCGACTCCTTTACCGTCGACTTTCAGAAGTGGGGCTATGTGCCCTACACCTCCAGTCTGGTGATGATCAAGGAGCAGGATGACCTCAAGGCGATGGAGAATGACCCGGAGAACTTCTCCTACTTCGAACGGGACATTCAGGGGCAGACCCACCTGCAATCCACCATCGAGTGCTCCCGTGGCGCGAGTGGTCTGTTCGGTGCCTATGCGGCGCTCAACTATATGGGGGTCGAGGGGTATCGCATCGTGCTGGCCCACTGCCTGCAAAATGCCAACTACTTCCGCTTCCGGTTAAGCCAGCTCGGCAACGTCAAGCTGGTGGCGCAGGAGAATCAGGGGCCGAGCGTCGGCTTCAAGATCTACAACCCCGAGTGGGTGAGCGATCCGGAGGCCGAGTTCGCCTTCGAGCTGGCCCGCTCCAGCGATCCTGCCTACAAGGCGCGGCTGCAGCGCAACACCGACTATCACCGCAGCCTGTTCAAGGGGCGCGGCAAGGTGGGGCTCTACACCAACTGGGTGGAGGCGGTGGCCCACTCCGACTATGACGTTCGCGGCAAGTACTCCTATATCGCCGGAGAGAAGGCTGTCTTTATGAACCCCGCCTGCACCCGCGAGCAGATCGACGCCTTTATCGACCATATTCGCGGTTGAGGGCACTCTTCTTGACCACCGATAGTGGCCAGGGTGGTTAGGAACCTCGCCAACAGATAAACAAAGGGCAAGCCAATTGGCTTGCTCTTTTGTTTTTGCAGCACTGTGCGTAATCAGTGGGGAAGGCCTAGTTCAGAGGGCCAGCAGTTGCTCGTTCTCGACAATCTCACACCCGGCGGGCAGTTTCGAGAGGGCGATCATGGCGCGGGCCACCTGACGAGCCTCGATGGCGCGCCAGCGGGCGAGTTTGCTCACCTGCAGTGGCCGAAACAGCGGGTAGATGGTCTGAAAAATCTGCTCGGAGAGGCGCGGTGGCTGGCGATCCCCGAGCAGCATGGCGGGACGCACGATGGCGAGCCGTGGCCAGGATTGGGCCAGCAGGGCCTGCTCCATCTCCCCCTTGGTTCGCGGATAGAGAGCCGGGGACGATGCACTGGCCCCCATGCTCGAGACCACGATAAGGCGCTGACAACCGTGGCGGCGGGCCAGTTCGGCAAAGGCGACCACATAGTCGAGATCGACCCGGCGAAACGCCTCGGCAGAGCCCGCCTCCTTGCGGGTGGTGCCGAGGGCACAGAAGGCGATATCCACCGGTCGGGGCAGGGTGACGCTGGCCAGATCATCAAAATCGACCGGCAGCCAGTGGTGCGCCTCCTTGCCCGGCTTGCGACAGAGCAGGGTCAGCTCGTGTTCGGCGGGCAACTGTTTGATCAGCTCGCGGCCAATCAGGCCGCTGGCTCCGGCAATCAGGATCCGGCTCATGATTCTCTTCCTGTGTCGCTCCGGTAGGAAGTGTCAGCATCGGGCAAACGGCAGCACTCTGCAATCTGCACTTGTTTGCCGGGGGATAAAACAAAACCGGCGCGAGGCCGGTTTTGCGAGATATCAGAGCGGGGTGTGGAATGCCGCTGGCAGCGGGAAGTCACCCGTTACCGTGGTGAGCCTGTCGTTGGCGAAGGTGACGGTGAGCTCTTTGCGCTCCTTGTCACCGTGGCCTGGCTGGAATTCATAGAGGTAGTACCAGGTGTTGGGGTCAAAGCCGTCACGCAGCATGGGGGTCCCCAGTACATAGCTGACCTGCTCGCGGGTCATCCCCTGGCGCAGTTTGTCGACCTGTTTTTGTTCCACATAGTTGCCTTGGGGAATATCGATACGATAGACCAGGCTGCAACCGGAGAGGGTGAGGGCGGTCAGGGCCGCGGCAATCAGGTGTTTCATCCGCATAACGAGTTCAGATCATCCATACAGTCTTTTTTGGCTCGGCAAATCATACCGACTCCCTCCACGGAAGTAAAAAGCCATTGATCCATCAGCCAATAAAAAGGGCCGCACTGCGACCCTTTTTGGCAATCCGGCGGCCGTTACATGGCGGCGCGGAAGATGGCGACGATCTCTTCGTGGCTCGCCTGTTTCGGGTTGGTGAAGCCGCAGGCATCTTTCAGGGCGTTGCTGGCCAGGGTATCGAAGTCATCAGCCTTGACGCCGAGCTGCTCCAGACCGGCCGGGATCTTCACATCCAGCGCCAGCTGCTTGATGGCGGCAATGGCAGCGGCAGCGCCCTGCTCGTCGCTCATGGCGCTCACGTCAACCCCCATGTAGCGGGCCACATCCTTCAGACGAGCCGCGCTCACCTGGGCGTTGAACGCCTGAACGTGGGGCAGCAGCACGGCGTTGCAGACACCGTGGGGCAGGTCATAGAAACCGCCCAGCTGGTGGGCCATGGCGTGCACATAGCCCAGGCTTGCGTTGTTGAATGCCATGCCGGCCAGGAACTGGGCATAGGCCATCTGCTCGCGGGCATGCAGATCATCACCATGGTTGACGGCGGTGCGCAGGTGCTTGGCGATCAGCTCGATGGCCATCACGGCGCTGGCATCGGTCACCGGGGTGGCGATGGTGGAGACATAGGCTTCGATGGCGTGGGTCAGGGCATCCATGCCGGTGGCGGCGGTGAGACCGGCCGGCTTGGCCAGCATCAGCTCGGGATCGTTGACCGACATCAGCGGGGTAACGTGCTTGTCGATGATGGCCATTTTCACGTGGCGCGCTTCGTCGGTGATGATGCAGAAGCGGGTCATCTCGGAGGCGGTACCGGCAGTGGTGTTGATGGCGATAAGCGGCAGTTGCGGCTTGGCGGAGCGATCCACCCCTTCGTAATCCTTGATGTTGCCACCGTTGGCTGCCACCAGCGCGATGCCCTTGGCACAGTCGTGGGGCGAACCGCCACCCAGCGAGATGACGCAGTCGCAGCCGTTGGTCTTGATCATCGCCAGACCCGCTTCGACGTTGCTGGTGGTGGGGTTGGGTTTGGTCTCATCGAAAACTGCGCTTTCAATGCCATGTTCAGCCAGCAGGGTGGTGAGCTTGGCGACCACGCCGATCTGGTTGAGAATTTTGTCGGTGACGATCAGCGCCTTGCGATAGCCGTAACCCTTGATATCGGCGGCAGCCTCTTGCAGGCAGCCGGCACCCATCAGGTTGATTGCAGGAATATAGAACTTGAATGTAGCCATGATGGACTCCCTATAGTTAGCCATTAAGTGGTAATTGGCTGCCACGTTACCATCTTGCGGGGGATACAAAAGCATCTGTTTTGCAACTTTACGGGGGCGATCACGGGACATTAATTAAGCGTTGAACCGGGCTTGACTTTCCCTGTTACATCCCGATTTCCTGAAAAACGTTTTTCAATTAATTCATCAGGTTAGAAAACGTTTTGCCTGCTCTTCGATGTTGTCAATGCGTGGAAGTGTGAGGCGCTTCAAGGAATTGGAAAGCGCTTTCGACCATAGTTGGCGCCTCCCCGAAGAGGGGGGTAAAGGCTTGAAAGTATCATAAAGAATCATCTTAATTTGCGTCCTGACCATGCTGGCAGGGGGCAACCAGGAGTCCAATATGTCTGATGTATTTCACTTGGGTTTGAAGAAAGCGGATCTGCAAGGCGCCACCCTGGCGATCGTCCCCGGTGACCCCGAGCGTGTGAAGCGTATCGCAGAGCTGTTGGATAACCCGGTACACCTAGCCAGCCATCGTGAATTCACTACCTGGCGTGGCGAGATGGACGGCAAGGCCGTGATCATCTGCTCTACCGGTATCGGTGGCCCGTCCACCTCCATCGCAGTAGAAGAGCTGGCCCAGCTGGGTATCCGCACCTTCCTGCGCATCGGCACCACCGGCGCCATCCAGCCGCACCTGAACGTGGGTGACGTGATCGTGACCACCGGCTCCGTGCGCCTCGACGGTGCCAGCCTGCACTTTGCACCGATGGAGTTCCCGGCTGTTGCCGACTTCGACTGCACCACCGCGCTGGTCAACACCGCCAAAGAGATGGGCTCCAAGCTGCACATCGGTGTGACTGCCTCCTCCGACACCTTCTACCCGGGTCAGGAGCGTTACGACACCGTATCCGGCCGCGTAGTGAGCCGTTTCCAGGGTTCCATGAAAGAGTGGCAAGCCATGGGCGTGCTGAACTATGAGATGGAGTCTGCAACCCTGCTGACCATGTGCTCCAGCCAGGGTCTGCGTGCCGGTATGGTGGCTGGCGTTATCGTCAACCGTACCCAGCAAGAGATCCCGAACGCCGAGACCATGGCGAAGACCGAATCTGATGCCATCAAGATCGTACTGGGCGCTGCCCGCAAGCTGATCTGATAGCACCACAAAGAGTGGGGGGTGGGGGCCGTTGCGAAAGCGCGGCCCCTATCTTTATCCGCCGTTTACCGCTTTTCCTCTCCCGTCACGCCTTCCACTGCTCCCGTCGCACTCGCGCTGGTTGTCTCTCCCCATTGCCTCTAAAACGGCGCTGCACAGCGGATCTGCATCGGCTCGCCGCTCACCGGATGAGCAAAATCCAGCTCGCTGGCATGCAGCATCAGCCGCGGCGCCTGTTCGCAGCCGGGTGGCAGCAGGCCACCATAGAGATCGCAGCCGAGAATGGGGTGGCCCAGCAGCTGGCTGTGGATGCGCAGCTGATGGGTGCGGCCGGTCTCCGGCAGCAGTCGTACCCGGGTCAAAGGCACGGTTTGTCCCTGCATCTGCTGCTCCAGCCGTTCAAGCACCTGATAGCGGGAGCGGGCGGGTTTGCCGCTGGTGGCGCAGATCTTCATCAGCGGGAAAATGGCCGGATCCTTGGCGATGGGGGCGTCGATAACCCCTTCGTCGTTAGCCAGATGACCGCACAGCAGGGCGCTATAGGCCTTGCTCACCGTCCGCTGGCTGAACTGCTGGCAGAGCAGGGCATTGATGGCCCTGTTTCTGGCCACCACCATGATGCCTGAAGTGCCAAAATCGAGGCGGTGCACCAGGGTGCAGCCGGGGTAATCCTGCACCAGTCGATAATGCACCGAGTCGAGGTTCTGCGGATTCTTGCCCGATAGGCTCAGCAGGCCGCTCGGCTTGTTGATGAGCAGCAGGTGTTCATCTTCGAACAGGATCTCGATGGCGGCACTGCAGGGCGGGGCGATAAAGGTGTCGACGATAACGGACATAGGGTGCACGGGCAGAAAACGGGGGGTCATCATACCCAAGTGGCGGGTAAGGCGCGAATCGGCGTAGCGGATACGCTCGCCACACTATCCCCTCGTTGCGGCCTGCCGCTGGCCGGCTGTGACAGCGCGAAGGTAACTGATTGAAAAAAATCAGGAACCGTTTTGTGACCCCCTCCCGAGTTCAGCCGTTGCGAGCTTGCTAAGGTAGGGCTCCCTTTGATGTTGTAAGGAGTCTCTCCATGGCACTGCCCGTTATTCTTGATTGTGATCCCGGCCACGACGACGCCATCGCCCTGATTCTGGCGTTGGCCAGTCCTGAACTGAAGGTGCTGGCGGTCACCACCAGCGCGGGCAACCAGACCCCGGACAAGACCCTCAACAATGCCCTGCGCATCCTCACCTTGCTGGGACGGGACGATATTCCAGTGGCGGCCGGGGCGCCGAAACCGCTGGCCCGCGAGCTTATCATCGCCGACAACGTCCATGGCGAATCGGGTCTCGATGGCCCCAAACTGCCGGATCCCGCCTTTGCACCGCAGGGGATGACGGGGATTGAGCTGATGGCCAAATGTCTGCGCGAGAGCGCGGAGCCCGTGACCCTGGTGCCGACTGGCCCGCTCACCAATATCGCCCTGCTGCTGGCGACTCACCCCGAGCTAAAGGGCAAGATCGCCCGCATCGTGCTGATGGGGGGCGCCGCAGGGGCCGGCAACTGGACACCAGCGGCGGAATTCAATATTTATGTGGACCCGGAAGCGGCCGATATGGTCTTCAAGTCGGGCATCCCCATCACCATGTGCGGCCTCGATGTGACCCACGAGGCGCAGGTGATGGACGAGGATATCGAACGGGTGCGTGCCATCACCAATCCGGTGGCCCAGTGTGTGGCCGGTCTGCTCGATTTTTTCATGATCTACCATCGGGATCCCAAGTGGGGATTTGCTGGCGCGCCGCTGCACGACCCCTGTACCATTGCCTGGTTGCTCAATCCCGCCCTGTTCCATGGCGTGGAGTGCCGGGTCGATATCGAGACCCGGGGTGAGCATACCGTGGGGATGACGGTGGTGGACCGCTATGGTCTCTCCGGCAAACCAGCCAATGCGCTGGTGTTGCTGGGGCTGGATCGGGCAGGCTTTATCGATCTGCTGGTCGAGCGGCTGCGGGCCTTTGGCTGAGCGCCGATTCACTTTTTGCAAGAAGGGGCAGGGAATGTGGAAGACAGGGTTGGCGCTGCTGGCCGGGTTGCAACTGACAGGCTGTGCGACGCCATTCGAGCGGATGTGGCAGGGGTTGGCGACCTGTGATTTTAACGATCTCTACATCGACGGTGAGACCGGGCGGCCGGCCAATCTGCAGCTCAACAACTACACCCCCTACAAGGTGAGCGACGGCTTTGCCTGGTACAAGGTGCACGAGGAGCTGCACGGTTTGCCGGTGGTCGGTTTTATCGTGCCGGCCTCCAGCTTCGAAGTGCACGCCCTCTTTGTCGATACCCCCATCGCCAATGCCCGCCGGCTGACCCACAACGCCTACGGCAGCGAGTTTAGCGACGAGCAGAAGCACAACGAGGGCTCAGCCCCTCTGCTTTTGCGTGATCCCAACAACCCCAAGCGCTCCATTATCGACTGCACCCGCGGCGAGTCTGACGGGGAGCTTGAGGATTCGGCCATGCCCGAGTAGGGCGACCTGTCACGCCATCGGCCTGAAAAAAGAGGGGCCAGCCTTGCCAGCTGGCCCCTCTTTTTTATTGTTGCTCAGTGCCCGGATCAGGGGTAGCTCAGCGTCTCCTTGATAAGAGGCAGCCGGGCCTTGATCCATGCCGGATTGATGGGGCCCCAGTCGCTGATGCGGTAGTGCCCCTGCAGGTGGCGAGCCCCCTCGGTCTGCTCGAAGGCGCAGCTGATATCGAGTTCGGCCAGCGCGCTCAGGGTATCTTGCGCGGTGCGGCGCGGCATGCCGGTCGCCTCCATGATGGCCGGCACCGTATCCGTGCCCTGGCTGATCAGCCAGGCCACGTAGAGGCGGCGGTAGAAGCTGGTGCGGGTCTTGCTCGGCTCGCTCATAGCTCGTCCTCAAGACGATCGAAGTAGCGCCAGGTTGCGATGGCGGCTTTGCCCATCACCAGTGCCCAGAGGCCGAACCAGAACCAGCGGAAGAAGCTCCAGGTGGAGGCGTCAGGCTCGGTGCTCTCAATCTTGGTGACGTTGGGAAACATGGAGAACATGTTGATGCGCCAGCCGTAGGAGGTAATGATGGCGAGCCGTTTTTCAAACTCCATCGACTTGGCCTTGGCCTGCACGTCGGCGGCGTTGAACTTGAAGTAGAAGGGCCAGCCCCACTCGGTATCCTCGTTGCGGAACACCCGGATCTTCTCGCCGGGGCGCTCGGTGTAGATGTAGTAGACATCGGTAGTGGGGCCGTCAGCCGGGTTCTTTTGGCTGATAGGGCCATCCTTGTCGGTGCGTTTCACCTCGACCCCGGTGATGGTGGCGATGGTGTGCTCCGGCAGGTAGTAGTCGAGCCAGGTGGCGGAAACGAGGGCAATGAGCCCCAGGGCGATAAAAGCGGGTTTCTTGAATCTCAGGCTCATGATGGTCTCACGTAAGGGGGAGTGACGTGCCTCTACCATACTCACATTTGCCCCCACAGCCCAGCCCCTTATGGCACCAACTGCCAAAAAATGGCGTTTAAAACAACTGCCTCCTGCACCACGCATCGTGGTTAAACCTGTCATAATGCGTTGCTCGGACGGTTACCGGAGGAGGGGAAAAACGTGTTGATTGACACTGTATGGAGGCGTAAGGGGAGTGTGCGAAGAGATATGTGGCCGAATAAATAAAGCCCCTTATTTATAAAATAAGGGGCTTTATTGCTATCCAGAGGCCTGTGCCGGCCTCTTGTTATCTTTCCCGGCAGCGTATCAGAGCTGGAAGTGAGAGAGCTGCTTGCGCTGTTGCTCGGCCAGCTCCGAAAGTTCGTGGCTGGCGCTGGCGCTCTGGCTGATGCCGGCGGAGCTCTGGCTCACGATCTCGTGGATGTTGGTGATGTTGCGGTTGATGTCGGCAGTAACGCAGGATTGCTCCTCGGCGGCGGTGGCCACCTGGGCGTTGGCATCGTTGATCTGGCGCACCGCCCCCGTGATACCGCTCAGCAGATCCTGTACCTGCGCGGAGAGGCGCTGGTTGTTTTCGAGGATCTCCAGCGTCTCCTGAACCCCCTGATTGGCGGATTGGGACTGGCTCTGCAACTGCTCGATGATGGCCTGGATCTCCTTGGTGGAGGCCTGGGTTCGGGCCGCCAGCATCCGCACCTCGTCAGCGACGACGGCAAAACCGCGCCCGGTTTCGCCGGCACGGGCCGCCTCGATGGCCGCGTTGAGGGCCAGCAGGTTGGTCTGCTCGGAGATCCCCTGAATCACTTCAATCACCTTGCCGATCTGCTCGGACTGGGTCTTGAGGCGAGCGACGATGGCGGCGGCATCTTCCAGACTGCCTGCCATCCGGCTGTTGGCGGCAATGCTCTCGCCAAACAGGGCAAGCCCCTGCTCAACCCGACTGTTGGCATCGCGGGCCAGCTCGTCGGCCACGGCGGCGTTGTGGTTGACGTTGTCGGCGGTGCTGGAGAGCTCGGTCACCGCCGAGGCAACCTGCTCAATCTCGCCGCGCTGCTGCTGGGCGTTGGCTTCGGCCTGGGTCATCACCGCGGCCAGCTCGGTGGCGGCGGAGGCGACGTTGTTGCTGATGCCGGTCAGGGTTTCGATGGTGCTGCCAAGCTGCCCCAGAGTGAGGTTGATATCCTTGGCCAGCTGGGCCAGCTCGTTGTCACCCTCGACCTTGGCGCGGACGTTGAAGCGACCCTGCGCGACGGCATGCATCACGCTCTGCAGCTGGCCGATGGGGCTGACGATGCGGCCGGAGAGCCACCAGCCACACAGCAGTGCCGCCAGCAGGGCGACGGCCGTGAGCAGCAGGGTGCGCAGCAGGGTGGCATGGTAGTGGGCCTGCTCCTGTGCCAGCTCGCTCTGGGTCAGCTGGTTGATGTGGGCCGACATGGTGTCGATCTCTTTGATGAGCTGTTCGCCCAGCTCGCGGAACTGGAGGCGGGCGGCCTCATACGCCGCGGCATCGCCACCCCCCTGATGCTTTTGAGTCAGCAGCGGCAGCATGTTGTTGCGGGTGTGGCCAAGGTAGGCCTGCAGGGCAGCCGCCACCTGACGGTTATCCTGCTCAGCGCCCGGGATCACCAGACGGCCGAGGATGGTGGTGATCTCCTGCTCGGCACTGTTGAGGTTGGCGGGCAGGGCGGCAAACTGGGCCGCGTCGTAGAGGCCGTAGATGGCGCTGGTGCGCAGCCGGTAGGTGGCGTGGATCAGTTTGGCAATGTCGTCCTTGTTGCGCACCACGCTCTGGGTCGTCTCATCTATGTCACTAATGGCTTCGTCCAGACCCTGTTTGCTGATGGCAATCATCACCATCATCAGCAGACTGGCCAGCAGCAGCGGTATCAGTACCTGAATTCTTATTGATAGATTATTCAATGACATATGAGACGTAACCCCGAAAATGAAGGAGGCGCTATCTTACACAGCCGCGACAGGGGGTGTCACAGCCTTTTGTTGCTGAAATATGCTGAAAGCAAAGGTTTTTTCTTGTCTGAAAAGCGCGGGATGGGCAAGATGACAGGCTTGCTCAAATAACAATCCGGCGCTGTTTACGGCTGCCTGATCCTCGTTTGCTACCCTGTTTTGCCATGGAGGTTTGTCGTGTCCAGCTGGATTGATCCGGCCATTCTGGCGCTCTTTATCCCCACCTTCTTCTTTGTCTCCGTCACCCCGGGCATGTGCATGACTCTGGCGATGACGCTGGGGATGAGCCTTGGCGTGCGCCGCACCCTGCACATGATGTGGGGGGAGCTGATTGGCGTCGGGCTGGTATCGGTGCTCTCGGTGATCGGGGTGGCGGCCATCATGCTCAACTATCCGGCTATCTTCGCCGCCTTCAAATATGTGGGCGGTGCCTATCTCATCTGGCTCGGCATCCAGATGTGGCAGGCCAAGGGGAAGATGGCTATTCCGGCCGATCTCGCGGCCGGGCAGCAGAGCAGCCCCATGGGGCTGGCGCTGCAGGGCTTTGTCACCGCCATTGCCAACCCCAAGGGGTGGGCCTTCATGATCTCCCTGCTGCCCCCCTTTATCTCGGCCAGCCGACCGATGGTGCCGCAGATCACCGCGCTGGTGGCGCTGATTTTGGTCATCGAATTCTCCTGCCTGCTGCTCTACGCCAGCGGCGGCCGCACCCTGCGCCACTTCCTTGCCAAGAGCGGCAACGTCACCCTGATGAACCGCATCGCCGGTACCCTGATGCTGGGAGTGGGGGTCTGGTTGGCGCTCGGTTGAGCGCCGTCAGTGACCCTCGCCCATAAAAAATGCC
>NZ_CAWMDN010000151.1:0-746 GCF_963866575.1 Aeromonas sp. L_1B5_3 | reverse complement strand
GCCAGCGGGGAGAGGGGTGGAGGCCGGGAACCGGCCCAAACCCCTCAGGAGGCGTTTTCTGGCGCTTCTGGCGTGTCGCCCAAGGGCAACCCTGCCTGACCCGGCATCGGCGCGTCTGCGGCCTTCTGGGGCGCTTTGCGGGGCTTCGGGTAGCCCGCCTTGCGCATGGCCTTGGTCAGCGCCTCGATTGCCGCCCAGGTATCCGCCGCCCACGCCTCGGACGGCTCAAAATCCCCGGCCTTGATAGTGTCGGCAACTTTACTAATACGACTGGCGGCAGACTTTGCGGAATACTGTCGGCTTCGCTTTTCTGCTGCCTGTCGTTCCGTTTCAACGTACGACTGGAGTTCTGTTTTTTCTTCGTCTGTCAGATTCTCAATTAGTCCGTCTGACGGCTCATAAGAATGTACGTCAATAGACCCCATCATCTTGACGATGGCGCGGCGCTTTTCCTTGTCATACCCCCGGTAGGCGAGCACCTGAACCCGGCGACCTTGGCGCTTGAACTGCATGGCTGTTTCTCCGTTTGACTGTGTGATTATATTTTAGTCTGACTGTCGCACGTTGTCAAGCGTTTATTGTCGGCTTCTGTTTTAATCCGACTGTCGCCCTTAAATAAGTTTTCACTGTCGTATTAAATTTTGCTTGACAGTCTGCCGGTCTTCCGATACCATAGCGGTATGGTATCAGTTCGCCCCGGCGCTTTGCCCACCCCTCTCCCCGCTGGCCTGCTACCGCCCTTGGGC
>NZ_CAWMDN010000150.1:0-6295 GCF_963866575.1 Aeromonas sp. L_1B5_3 | reverse complement strand
GCCGCCCCCCTATTTTTTTGCTGTACTGGTATTTAGCCAGCGTACCCGTATTACGTTTTAGCCTGCTTCGCGGCTCAACGTAACACGGGGCTGGTGAGGGGCTATGCCCCTTCAATCCCCCTAAACCCACAGCCGGAGGCAGCGTGTCCAAGGTCCAAAAGATAACCACCGTCAGCGTCAGGATCGACAAGCCGACCGCCGCCGAATGGCGCGAGCGGGCGACCGCATCCGGGCTCAGTGTGTCTGACTGGATCCGGGGTGCGGTGGATGCCAATCAGCAGACGAATTTGCCGACGCCCCAGCGCCGTCCCGTCCGTGTCCGCGATACCAGCAACGATGCCGACCCGGCGTTGATGCGCCAGTTGGCCGGGATGAGCAACAACCTCAACCAGATAGCCCGAGCCCTGAACGAATGCCGGTTGGCCGGCTCGTCGGTGCAACTGGTGGAAGTGCTGGCCCTGCTGCGCAGCATCGAGGCTGAGGCAGCCCACTTGCTGCCCCAGTTGCCTCCTCCCCCCAAGCCGACCACCAAGGAGAGCAGCAGCGATGCACGTTAAATTCCTAGCCCACGGTACGGGCAGCGGCGCCCGCGCCTCGGCCTACCTGCTTGGGGCGCACGACCACACCGGAGCGGAGCGGGCCGGGGTGACGGTACTGCGGGGGGATCCGGCGCTGTTCGCGGCGGTGGCCGACTCACTGCCGTTCCAGCAGCGGTACTCCAGCGCGGTGATTTCGTGGGCCGCCGAGGAGGCACCGACCGCTGCCGAGATCGACGAGGTGCTGGCCGATTTCGAGGCGCTGGCATTTGCAGGACTGGAGCCGGAGGACTACCACATGACCGTCGTCCAGCACGACGAACCGGGCGGCGGGGCGCATGTGCACATCCTGATCCCCCGTGTTCACTTGGGCAGCGGAAAATCGTTCAACCCGGCTCCACCAGGTCAACGCGACGACTTCTATGCGGTCAGGGACAAACACAATCATGCCAAGGGCTGGGCGCGGCCAGACGACCCGCTCCGGGCACGGCTGCTGCGGCCGGATTTCGAGGCATACAAGGGCGACCACCCGGCCATCAAAAAACAGATCACCGACCACCTAATCGGGGCCACCGCGCAGGGGGTGATCACAAACGCCGCCGAGCTGCGAGCCTACCTGCAAGAATCGCTCGGGTGCGAAATCACGCGAACGGGCATGGATTACATCAGCATCAAGCCGGAGGGCTACCCCAAAGCCGTCCGGTTAAGGGGAGAGTTATATGGAGCATCTTGGACAGCAGAAAGAACGCTTGAGCGAGAGGCTCAAGCAGCGGCAAGAGCAGGAATTGGGCGAGGTGGAGAAGTTAGCGAAAGCGGTGCTCGACGAGCTCAAGAAAGACTTAAAAAAGCGTGTGAACGACGAGCTGAATACAACCGTGGGCGCTATCCGGGACGGGATAGAGGGATTGCCCCAACAGATCTCCGACTCGACCGACCCATTGAGGGAGGTCTTGGAGCAGGCCCGGAGCGAGGCCAACACCCTCAAGCTGATCTCCAGCGTCTGGCTCAAAGCCTTGCTGGTTGGGGTGTGCACCGCAGTGGGGATAGGGTTGGGGAGCTGGGGGGTATTGAGCTGGATGGGCAGCGAGGTTCAGCGGTTGAACAGCGAGATCAGCAGCGCGAAAGCCACGCTGGCGCAGCTTCCGACCGGAGTGACCTTCGTCCATCAGGGCGGCAAGAGCTACATCCTCGCGCCGACATTGGGGCAACCGTTCAACGTGAAGGACAGCGACAAAATGGCTGTGGAGGTGAAGTGAATGACCGAACTGGAACGGGTGCTACTCGACAGGCTGGAGCGGATAGAAACGGCACACCAGCAGCAAACGACGGCTTTGGAGCAGCAATTACAGCAGCAGGCGCGTTCTTTGAGCGAGTTGCAGATCGCTTGCACCAGCGCGCTGGAGAGTTGCGGGGTGTTATGCGGCGAGCTACAGCGTTCGTTCGAGACGTTGCAGAGCGGGGTAGAGCGGTCGAACAGAGCGACAACGACAGCGCTTGGCAGCTTAAGCAGCAGTGTCAACGACTTGAACGAGGCGCTGGACGCCTTGCAGAGGGCGCAGCGCTGATCGCCGACAGGGCTGCGGAGCTGCGAAAAGAGCAGCGGCGAGATCGTGGATTTAGCATGTGATATATCGTCACAGTGACAATAATTAAGGAGATCGGGTATGAAATCAGGTCGGTTGGGTACACCTGACACGGTGGCGCATATTCGCCAGTTCCCCCCGGTTGAGTACGAACTGGCGAGCTATCAAGGCTCCCCGTGGCTATGGGCCGATGGAAAGCCGCTGATCGACCTCCTCGATGCGACCATCGACTGGATGATCGATGACGACGGCAGTCGCTGGATCGTCATTGATACCGAATACCTGCGCCAGCAGGTGGCCCACTATGCCCTGCTGTCCGCCGATACATGGCGGCAACGGCTGCTCGATGCTGGCGTGGAGGTGGATTGAGGTGCGATTGAGTGATCGGTTTCCGGGGTTGATGCTGTGGCATACGGTGGCAGCTGTGGCCGCCGTGTTTGCGGCGAAAGCCCTGCTGTACTGGGTTGCGGACTGGTTGGGCCTTGGGCCGCTCTACAGCGCCTTGGCGGGGCCTTCTTGGGACGTGGCGGCGTGGATAGCGTTGGCAGCCCTGCTGCTGCGGTGGATGAAGGTCTAGCCCGTTCTGCCGCGCTGCGCTTGGCTGCCCCCGAGCTCGCTGCGACAGACTGCGCTAGTCGCCCCAGTTCGGGGGCGACATTGCAGTACTGCAATCGGGTTGTGACGGCGCTTGGATTGCGTGGTAAATTTAGGTATCACTAGGTAATACCTTTGGCTAACAGTGAGGTTTTATGTCCGCAGCTACCAAACCCATGTCTATCAAACTTGATAGCGATACCCAAAGCCGGATCAAGCAGCTAGCTGCTGCCCGCGACCGTTCAGCGCACTGGATGATGCGCGAAGCTATCACCCAGTATGTTGAGCGCGAAGAGCGCAAGGAGGCGTTCCGCCGCGATACCCTCGATGCTTGGCAGGAGTTTCAGGAGACTGGTTTGCATGTCTCTCTTGAGGAGGCCGATCAGTGGTTGGCTGGTTGGGGCACCGAGATTGAAGGTGGTGCACCTGCATGCCACAAGTGATCCTCTCTCCGGCTGCTCTGCGTGACCTTAAACGGCTGCGCGAGTTCTTGCACAGTAAGAGCCCGGTTGTTGCACAGCGAGCAGCCCAAACCATCCGTTCGGCGCTGGCCCAGCTCGGGCAACAACCCGCGATGGGGCGTCCTATTGAAGGGCTCCCGGAGGTGTTCCGCGAGTGGGTTATCCCCTTTGGGGACAGTGGTTATCTGGCGCGTTACCGCCTAGAGGGCGAAACCGTAGTGATCTTGGCTCTGCGTCACCAGCGCGAAGCCGGGTTTATTTAGGTCAGGGAGGTGTAATGGGTGGTTTGAACTGGGAAAAAGCTACTAAAAACGCTAAGGCAGACAAGCGAGCTACAGGGCTGGATCTCCTCCGCAACCCTGCTGATGAGATGAGCGAAATTACTCGGTTGCAGCAGGCTCGGCAGAAGAAGAACAGACCTACCCCAAGGGCAAAACTGGACGTTGTAGACGTAGCTCCTGAACTTGCAGGGCAAGCGGTGGGCGAGGCAATACAAAGGGGTCGGTTGATTGATAAGGCGTTAACCTTTGAAGAGCGCAAGGCGGCGGCATTAAAGCGTCACGCAGAGAAAACAGGTAAGACCTTGCCAGAGCCCAATAAGCCACAGAGCAAGAAGGTGCAGCACAAGGCCGATCAGGCAGAGAAAAAGCAACGAAGAGCAGCCAAGGCAGAACGAAGCAAGCAGCGTGCTGAATGGCGCAAGACTTTGCCGCCGGAGCAGGCTGAAGCGAAGATTAATCAGCTCAAAGCGGAAACCAAAGCCGCACGGAAGAACCGGGTGCCGGTTGACGACACTCCACCGTGGTAAACGAGAACCAAGATATGCAAGGTGATTTGGACCAAGAGGCTTGGGAGCGCTCACACATTGAGGCTGCATTGAGTGAGGCAGATACTGGTGACTTTTTGCCGGAAAAAGAGATGGCAGCGAAGTTCAATCAGTTGGGCCAGCGGAAAAACGCAGAGGCCGACCGTTGGAAGCTTGAGAACCATGAGGCCATCCAAGAACTGAATCGGATAGTCGAAGAGCGCGGCTTATTTTCCGATGGATTATTTGATGTCGAGCAGGTCATGGAGAGGGTTAGCAATGGAGAAGAGACCCTGCACTCACTGGACGATGTAGAACGAGAGTTAGGCTTTGATATTAGCGGGGAGTGACTGATGCGTAGACTGCCTAATAAATACGAGAGGTGCATCTTGTATCAGGGAGCTAAAGACGAGGCGTTTGCTTCACCTGGTGAAGAGTATGCAGCCGCATTTTATTGGTTATCGCGTATCGACTGGCTCGATTTAGACGAGGCCAAGGTGATTGCCCAGCAAGCATCAGAGAGAGTTATTGCAGTTCACGCATCAAGTAATTCAGATGGGGATGATGCAATTTTCGCTGTCGTTCGTGAGCGTTTGACCAGCCCAAAGAAGGGGGTCAGGAAGCATCTTGGAGAGCTGTGAAACTACTGGGATAGGTAACGTTGCCGAGGCAAAGTTAGTGCTGTAACGTATTGCCCAGAAAAGACAAACCCCGAACTACTGCGTTTCATCTTGGCGGAGGAAACAGTAATTCGGGGCCGTTCACAAAGAACAGGGAAAGCATAACACATGCAAGATATCAGACAACCCAGAACCGCCAATAAGGCGGTTAGCATTGCTAGGTAACTTCAAGCAACTCCTGCCCGAATTTGTCGAGTGTCAGCCCGTTAAGGGCGGCCCTACCTACTGGCTACCTCGCGATAGCGCCATGCAGATCGAACGCATCAGGGCGCATCTCAATGACCGTCATTGGCTGATGGTCGATCATGACAGTTCGCCAACTGTTCATGCCCACACCCTGTACGACATCGAGCCGAACGTGGTGGTCTACAACCAGACCAATCCCCATCGGCACCAAGCCTTCTGGCTGCTGAAAGACCCGGTTTATTGCCAGCCTGAGGTACGCGAGCGCCAGCCGTACCGCTATCTGACGGCCATCGAGGCCGCCTATGACGAGCATTACGGGGCCGATCTTTGCTTTGCGCGTCACATCCATCGTAACCCCTGCGCCTTCATCAACGATACAGACTGGCGGCACTGGCGGACACACACGCTTTCCGAGTTGGCTGAACCGGTGAATCTGTCGGTACGGCGAGCCAAGGCACTGGACCACTCCATAAACGCCCCTGATGGCCGTAATAACGCTTTGTTTGATGAGATGAGGCGATGGGCTTACCCACAGGTAGAAATCGCTCGTAGCGCGTCCTATGAGGTTTGGCATCGTCAGGTAGTGACACGAGCCTTGGCAATGTCAGAGCAGATCGTCAGTGACAGAGGGGCATTGCCTGCCCGTGAGGTGGGTTATGTGGCCAAGAGCGTGGCGGGATTTGTCTACTACCGCTACACCGGGGCGGGCTGCATCCTGACGCCAGAGCTGCGGGCCATCAAGGCCGAGCTGGGTCGGAAGGGCGGTCTTATCGGTGGCAAGGTGTCCAAGGGCGGGGGAAGGCCAAAATCAACGAACTGGGAGTTGTGGGAGGCGATCCAGAAGATGAAGGCCGAAGGGCATCCACATAGTTCGATAGCGCAGGATCTTAAAATCTCGGCGAGTACCGTCAGCAAATACGCCAAGATTTCAAAATAGCGATCGCGAAACAAAGCTATCAGTTGATCCCCCCCTTTGAGGGGGTCTTTTTCCCCGCAAAGGGGTCTCTTTAAGTCCTTACAATCATTCCAGAGAGAGGATCGTTGCGAGGGGGGTAAGGCCGTTCCCGAAGGGTTGTCCATCAGGCCGTGTGTTTGGCCTGTGGGCAATAGGTCTTATCCCCGGAGCTGTTTGTTCTCTGCTGTTCGCAGTGCCCGCAGGATCTCCCCGGCCTGTTCTGGGGTCAGCACCACCACCGACCCTCCATCCCGGATCGCTTGCATCTGGGCATCCAGCCCCTCCACCAATGCCCGATTTATCGTCACAGTAACGTTATTGTCCTGCTGCTTTGCACGGTAGGCTGCTTGTCGTTCTGCCCCTGTTTTGGCTGATCCGGTTTTTGGCCTACCCCGTCCGCGCTTGATGCCAAACATGTCCCCAGTCCCCTGATCCTTGGTGTCCTTCATGGTGTTATTTCCTGTCACTGTAACGGTAATTGATTATGTGTCACTG
>NZ_CAWMDN010000149.1:0-10551 GCF_963866575.1 Aeromonas sp. L_1B5_3 | reverse complement strand
GTGCAGTACCTGGGCAAGGGCGAGACCAAGGTCGAGACCTTCACCGTACAGAGCGTCGATGGCACGCCGCACAAGGTGACCATCACCATCACCGGTACCAATGATGCGCCAACCCTGAGCATCGATAGCGGGGTGGCCGTCTCCGAAGAGGGGCTTGCTGGCGGTATTGCCGATAAGACAGGCAACAGTGACACTACTGATAACGTGACTGCCAGCGGCAAGATTACAGTCGGCGACGTTGATAGCCAGGATACGCTCACCATCAGCCTGAATGGGCCGGCGGGTCTGACCTCCGGTGGTGCTGCGGTTCAGTGGAGCTGGAATGCCGCCACCAAGGTGTTGACCGGTTATACCGGTACACTGGGCGGCGCTGACTACAAAGCGGTCATTGATGTGAAGCTGACCGCGCCTGCCGGTGGCAGCAAGGGCTACTGGAGTTATGACGTGACACTTAAGGCCCCGCTTGATCATCCGGTCAAGGACAGTGAAGACGTACTCAACTTCCAGATTGGCGTAACCGTCTCGGATGGCAAGACCACCACCACCGGCAGTCTGCCGATCTCGGTCGAGGATGACGCGCCAATCGCTGGTGACATGACGGCCGTCTCTCTGGTGAAAACCAGCATCCCGGATGTGTTGACTGGCAAGTTCAGCCTGACCGGGTATGTCGGGGATAGCGGCAGCATTGATGCGGGCAAATTCACTATCACGGCACGGGGATTCGAGTCTTCGACTTCCTCCAGGCTCGTTGATGCCAAGGTCAATGCCTCCGTTGACGGGCTAGGCGTCAAGAGCACGAGCGCGCCTTATCACAACATTGATAATGAGATCGATTTCCGCAAATTTGCGGATGGTTCGAGTGTATCCGAGGAGTTGGTGATCAAGCTGGATGCGGGCACTGTGGCATATGGTGCCAAGATCGAGTTCAGCAAGATCTATGGTGGAGAACTCGAGAGCGGTGTGGTCGAGTTCTGGCGCGACGGTAAACTGGTTGCAACCCAGACATTCAGCTCGAATGCTGCCAATGGCGATTATGCTGCCAACTTCCAGGTTCAGCAGGGCGGTTTTGACACCATGGTGATCAAGGCGACCGATAACGGCAAGTCAGCCAGCTGGGGTGACAACAGTGACTTTACTGTCAAGTCTATCGAGTTCCTTGGTTCCTCTACCCCGCAGGCGATTGCCTATGGTTCGGGCACGCTCGATCCGCAGTGGGGGGCTGATGGCAAAGGACGTTTCGAACTGGTCACCGGTACGGTCGAATCCGGCCTCAAGACAGTCGCCGGTCTGGCTATCGCGATCACCGCCGATGGGGCTAATACCCTGCTTGGCAAGGACAGCAATGGCAGTCTGATCTTCAAGATGGAGTTCACACCTGCAACAGGTAAATGGGAGTTCTTCCAATATGCCGAGATGCAGCGTCCTGTTGACGGTGACATTGACTTTGCATTTAAAGCCTACGATCGCGACGGTGATGGCTCGCAAGGCAGCTTTGCGGTCAATCCGCTGGTACGCCCGACAGTGGTCAATATAGCAAGTGACAGCGAGCTTGAAGGTACTAGTCTGCAGCATGTCGTGACCCTTAGCGGGGTGACTAATGTGGCGACCGAGTACAGCTTCTCCATTGCTGGTACTGGAACGAATGTCGCGACAAGCGCTGATTGGGGAAGGCCAACATTTAGCAATGGCGTGACTCTAAGTGCTGATGGCAAGAGTGTGATCGTTCCTGCAGGGGTGACCAGCTTCACGGTCACTGTTCCTACAGTGAACGATCGTCTGGTTGAGACTAACGAGACTCTGCAAGTGACTGTGGCTGGCGTTTCCGGTACCGGCACCATAGTCGACAATGATTTCTCGGTGCGGCTCGGTGGTGGTCTGGTTGATGAGGATGGCTTGTCTGGTGGCAACGCCGGCTTGCCCGAGCCTGTCGGGGCGCCGACCAGCGGTCCGCTCTCGGTGACTCAATCGCTGCAGGTTACCGATGGCAATGGTGGCAACGTATCTGGCGTTGAGCTCAAGCTGGTCAGCATCACCGGATTGAGTGGCATTACCGGCATTGATGGCCAGCCTGTGAATGTGGTGCAGGATGGTGCGGGTCTCAAAGCTTACTTTGGAACCAACCCGGCCAATGTGGCCTTTACCGTAACGGTAGACAACAACTCGAATCCGCCGAGCTATACCTTCACCCTGATTAAGCCGCTCAGCCACCTTGTGGATGGTCAAAGCAGCGTGTTGAGCAGTCAGGATGAGTTGCGTCTCACGGTGAATTATGAGGTGAGCAAAGCTGGTTCCGACACTGCGAGCGGCTCTTTCGATGTCGCCGTGCGTGATGATGTACCGGTTGCTGTGGTCGATGATGCCAGAGTTAACGTGGTTGTTGATTCATTCCAAGTTTCGGGGGTTGATGCTAACTGGGTAAATTGGAGTGGTGGTTCGTATGTCAAAGTCAGTGACTCTGATGATGTTAACCCAGGTAAAGATCAGATTCGTTGGGGTGGGGGTAGTAATCCGTCTGGCTACGGCTTCCTGGACAATGATGCGGCATTGAATGGCGCAATTCCGATCAATGAAGAGATCAAACTTGGCACATTCACTCATTACAACAACCCGATTTATAACGATGCTATCAGTGCTGCAACGATGGAGGTTACTTTCTCCGTAACTGATGCATTGGGACGGGTCACACCAATAAAACTTGTTGTGAACTTCAATCATAACGAAACCCCCAATGACAAATGGGGGAATGGTGATGACATCATCTCGATCGGTAATACGACAGCTACCTTCAACTTTGAAGGTAAGGCATACACGCTGGAGGTACTGGGTTTCCGCGATGCGGGTGGCAACGTGGTGAAGACTATTTACACCAAAGAGAATGCCAGCAACAGCTTCGATCTGATAGTCAAGTTGGTGGAAGGGTCTGGTTATCAGTTGCCACAGACCACCGGTAATGTGCTGGCCAACGATCTTGCAGGTGCTGATGGTGGTCTGAGTGTCATTGGCTACGGAGTCGGCAGCAGCTCGACCACCTATACCAATGGTGCGGGTACCCAGGTAGTTGGTCTGTACGGGGTACTGACCATTCTGGCCAACGGTGCCTATACCTATCAGGTCACCAAGAATGGCAGCCAAATCCCGGCTGATGCGCGCGAGGTGTTCAGCTACAGCGTGCGGGATGGCGATGGCGACACTACCAACAGTACTCTGACTATCAGCGTCAATCCGGTGGACAGCAACGGGGTTCCGGTTCATCTGCCGCTGACGGTAGATGGTACCGACCTCAATGACTCTATCGTGGTGCGTAATGGCGAGAGAGCGACTAATCCTGACCGCCTGGATGTTGCCTTCGGCGGTAATCTTCTGGGCGAAGTCATTACCAGTAACGGCGGCACCGACCATATACATAGTGGTACCAGCTATAACAAGGGAAGTGCCGACCAGATCGTCAGCAGCGGTGCCGGCAATGACCATGTTGAAACCGGCAGCGGCAACGATGTGATCTATGCAGGCAAAACCGGGGCGGATGGATTTGGTACCGATGATTCACTGCAACTGACGGTAGCTCAGCTCAAGGCTCATCACATCATGACAGGCAGCTTGTCTGGCAGTGATGCTATGCTCGATGGCGACGGTCTGTTGCTGAGTGTTGATGTCAGCAGTAGCAAAGCGGATGTGGTCAATGGCGGTAGCGGTAATGACAAGATCTACGGGCAATCAGGTTCGGATATCCTGTTTGGTGGTACCGGTGACGACTATATCGATGGCGGCAGTCACAACGATGCACTGCGTGGCGGTCTGGGGAACGATATCCTGATCGGCGGGCTCGGCAACGATGTAATGCGTGGTGACGGCGGTTCAGATACTTTTGTCTGGAACAAGGGGGATACCGTATCCGGCTCTCTGACCAAGGATTACATCATGGACTTCAACAAGGGGTCAGGCAGTGTCAATCTTTCGGAAGGCGACAAGCTGGATCTGCGCGATCTGCTGGATCACGATGGTTCTCACAACCAGAACGATCTGAAGAGCCTGCTCTCGGTGTTCCAGGATAACGAAGGGGTGCACTTGCAGGTCAAGGAGAGCAGCACGGCCTCTGTTGCCCAGGAGATCGTGTTGATGAACCACACTTTCGACAGTCTGACGGGCGGTTCGGCGACCACGTCCAATCAGGTGATCGATTACATGTTGAATAATCACATGCTCGATATTGACAAGCCGTAAGCACTAACGGCTACGCAATAAAAAGCGGCAGAGAAATCTGCCGCTTTTTATTTTGAAGCGAAGAAAAATCAGTTGCCGAGGGTGGCGAACAGGCTTTGCTCCAGGGTGCCGCGGGAGACACAGACCGGCTTGATGGAGGGGGCCGGTACGCGCTCGCCTGAGGACTCAACGAAGAACAGCTCTGTGTTGCCCTTGACGTTGACGGTCGCCACGCTGCTGTTGCCGCTCTGGGTGATGATCAGGTTGATCTGCAGGTTGGGGTTACCCAGCGCTACTTTGGAGCCCATGGTGCCGCAATCCAGCCACTCCAGGCCGTCGGCAGAGTGCTCGACGTTGGCGGTCATCAGGCCGGAACCGCGCTGGCTGTTTTCGATGTTGAGGCCGTGATCGGTGAACCACTTCTCGGCACGGGCCCATACCAGGTCAACCGGGATCGCCATCTCCTGGGTATTGTTGGTCGCCTTGGCAATCGGCGGGTTGTAGCGGTACTCTTCACCACCATTGTTGTCACCGGCACAACCGACCAGCAGCAGCGCCAGAGCGCCTCCCATAATCTTTTTCATCTTCTTTCTCTCGTCCATTTCATCCGGCCATTGGCCAACCGGCGCCTATTATCTCCGGAGCGACAATCTCTGTCAGCAAGCATCCTGCATCGAGCGTGTTATTGTGCCAGTCAGGTCGCTTTACAAAACCGTTTTGCTATCATAGATTTGCTCGAAATTCCTCCATAAGCGCCCCTGTGAACAACATGCTCACCCCGGATCTGCTGCAGCAGATCATCGACCATCTGCCAATGAGTATCTTCTGTCGGGATAAGCATGGGCGCTACCTCTTTGCCAACCGCATGTTTGCCTGCGAGGCTGGCTATATCTCGCCTGCCGAGGTGGTCGGCAAGACGAATGCGCAGATGCCGTGGGGAGACATCTTTGGCGAGGAGGACAGACAACTGCTGGCGAAAGGGGAGCCGCTGCTTTACCAGCAGCTCCACTGCAACAGCGGTGGCAACACCAGCTGGATGGAGATCCACAAGGTGCCGCTCTATGACCAGCAGGGCGAGCCCTATGCCGTGTTTGGCGTGGTCAACGAGATTGCGCAACGAAAAAACCTCGAGCAGACGGTCAAGAACCAGCAGGTATTGCAGCGGTTTTTGCTGGATGCGATCCCCGATATTATCCGCTTCGATGACCATAACGGCGTGCTGCTGGAGTGCAATCAGGCGTTTCTCGACTTTATTGGGCAGCGAGCCGAGGAGGTGCTGGGCCACCAGATCCCCTATCGCCTCTCTGCGCCGCAAGGGATGGATAAGGGGGAGTGCTGCCTGCTCGATGCCAGTGGCAAGGGGCGGCATATGGAGATCACCCGGGTGGATGTGTCCGATGGTGATGGCCACTCCCTCGGTGTGCTGACGCTGGGTCGCGATATCACGGGGCTGCGTACCACTCAGGCCCAGCTGCAGCAGGAGCAGCACTACGACAGCCTGACCGGCTTGCTCAAGCTCTCCCGCTTTCTGCAGACCAGCCGCCATCTGGGTGGCCGCAACGCCACGCTGGTGCTGGTCGACCTGCACCATTTTCGCGAGATCAACGATCGCTTCGGGATCCGGATTGCCGATCGTCTGCTCAGCCAGGTGGCCAAGCGGCTGCAGCAGTTGGCGCCGCCGCGCTCTCTGCTGTGCCGGGTAGCGGCTGATGACTTCAGCCTGCTGCTGCCCGAGCTCGGCGAGCCGTTGCAAGGATGGAGCCAGCAGTTGCAGCAGCAGCTGATGGAGCACTATCAGGTGGAAGAGCACCGCATCCAGATCCCGGTTTTCCTCGGGTTGGCTCAGGGCAAGGCCAATGATGCCGAACGGCTGCTCAGCCATGCGGAGGCGGCACTGGCGCAGGGCAAGCGGCAGCAGCATTACACCACCTTGTTCGATCCTGAGCTCCATGCCAAGCTCAAACGGCGTCAGCTCATCGCGGCCCAGCTGCCACTGGCCATCAAGTCGGCTCAGCTGGTTGCGGTTTATCAACCCATTGTCTGCAGCAGAACGCTCCGGTTGCATGGCGCCGAGCTGCTCTGTCGCTGGCCTCATCCCGAGCTGGGGATGATCTCCCCCGACGAGTTCATTCCGCTGGCAGAAGAGATGGGGGTGATCGGCCAGCTTGGTCAGCTGATGCTGGAGCAGGGCTGTGCCCAGCTGGCGCAGTGGCAGGCGGCTTGTCCGGAGATGATGCTCTCCATCAACCTCTCGCCGCTGCAATTTCGTGATCCGGCCCTGTGCGAGCTGGTACAGGGTTGTATCGTCCGCCATGGGCTCAAGGCCAGTCAGCTGGAGCTGGAGATCACCGAAGGGGTCCTGATGGAGAATGCCGACCAGATAGAGACCAACCTCGACAATCTGATCGCGGCCGGCTTCCAGCTGGCCATCGATGACTTCGGCACCGGCTACTGCTCGCTGGCCTATCTGCCGCGGCTCAAGGTCGCGACCCTCAAGCTGGATCGCAGTTTTACCCAGGGGCTTGCCAGCAACACGGCCACGACCGCTATCGTGCGTTCCGTCATTGGGCTGGGCCATGAACTGGGGATCCGCATTACGGCCGAGGGGGTGGAGACGCCGGAGCAGCAGCAGTGGCTGACCGATGCCGGTTGCGATCGTCTGCAGGGCTATCTCTTCAGCCGGCCGCTGCCGCCGCAGGAGTTCGCCGCCAGCTATCTGGGCTGACTTCGTGCCAGAAACAACAAGGCCACCTCGCGGTGGCCTTGTTGTTTGGCGATGGGGCAGGATCAATCCTGGAAGTAGGTGCCCCAGCCATCGTAGTCCACCCCGTATTTTTCGAGGATGGGCAGCATCTTGGCGATATCGGCCACGATGGCTTCGACATTCAGTTTGCACTCGATGGTGGCATCGAAGCAGAAGATGGTGGCGCCGTCATCCAGTTCCATCTCTTCGGCATCGGTCACTTCAAAACCGGCCTTGAACAGGTCAACCGCTGCTTTTTCCAGACGGTCGAAATCCTGGCAGGCGAAGTGGTGTTCAATGTCGTAATCCGCGTCAGGGTTGCTGCCGTCGGCCAGCAGCTCGTTGACGATCTCTGTGGTCTCTTCACGCCACTCTTGCATATTCAGACTCATGTTGCCTCCAGGCGGTATCGTTGCGGCAAAGCATACTCGCACAGCGCATCCGGCTCAATGCGGCAAACCTGCAGAAGCGCTGATTTCCCGTTGTTTGGTGATGAATAGCACAGGAGAGTGGGGTGGCGAGCCCGTTTTTTGCCCCGAAACGGCCAATAACCACCCGTTACGTTCAGTTGTTGAGCGAACGAACTTTTTATCGTGCCAGCGTGGTTGACACCGTGCGCCGGAAAGGGTTTAATGCGCGCCGTTGCCCAGATAGCTCAGTCGGTAGAGCAGGGGATTGAAAATCCCCATGACAGTTTCCATACCACAGCTCTGGATAGCACACCCCACAAGGCTTCGCTTTCAATGCGAGGCCTTTTTGTTATGCGTCTCTGGTCAATCTCTGGCAAGGTTGCTCACCGAGCTCGGGATTAATAATCCCCGCCTCCTGCTCCGCTGCTTCATCTGACAACCGATAGCAAAGTACGCCTCCCTCCCCTGAAATGACTCCCACTTCTTACAAACAACACGTGCCCTCCCTGCCAACTCTACGTTATACAGGTTGTGTCGTGAGCCGAATCCCGGTTATCGCAGAGGGGCTGCTTCCCGGACAGTCATGGAAGATACTGTGGACCCCATGGCCCTCATTGAGTTATGTGCCGAATCTTGTTAGCGTTAATCCATACTGTTTACATAGATAGCTACCTGGAACACTACAACACCCAGCGGCCACATCAGGGCAGGATGATGGAGGGACAGACGCCTTACAGCATGTTCAAGAAGGGTCTGAAATTGATACCGAAGGAAGTGCGCACTAAAGTAGCGTAAACAAGACACCGGTTTGAGGCCGGTGTCAGGTGATAACTAGATCTGTACAATTCTTGGTATGCCTGCCATCCCCTTGCGGACGGTTTTGCACTTACTTGTTGTATCCGAGGAGCTAGACAATTGGCCTTCTTTGACATCGATATACCAACTGCAATCAAACTGTGCGCGATGGCCGACCTCTCGATAGTTGCACTGTTGTGGCTATATCGCTATGAGGGGGGATCAAAACGCGCGCTCTCTTTCTTTGTCTCCGGCCAGTTCCTGAGAGCGCTCGGGATGTCGCTTATCAGCTTTCGGGGCATTATTCCGCTGCTGCTATCAGCCCATGTCGGTAATATCCTCGTCTATATCGGAATCGCACTCGAAATATTCGCCTTCACACTGATCAGCCCCTCGCGCTTTCGCCTCACAGAGCCACTCATCGCGGTCGTCGTGACAGGAGCACTGCTGTTTGCGAGCATCGATTTCCTGTATCCGGATCAAGCGGTCGCCAAAACACGGTATGTTCTCGTCTCCAGTCTCGTGATTAGTAGCCTGTATGCTCTGGGAGGGTTGAGCTTGTTCGGCGCCACGTGTTCGTCGCGGCTACGGAAAGGGCTAGGTGCGATCTTTATCGTCCTGGCGCTGTGTTTCCTTGGCCGTATCCATCCATCATTTGCCCATGGAATGAACATTTTCACACCGGGATTGATCCAATCACTGACCTTTGTTGCCATCCTCATCGCGACTATCGTTTGCGGTATAGGTTTCATGCTCTTGATGCACGAGCCTGCGGACAAGGCCCTCCGACTAGCGGCTACGACGGACGCGCTCACCGGACTCGCAAACCGGCGACGGTTCAACGAGGTTTTGAACACCGAGTTTTTCCGGCTCAAGCGATCCGGGGCGCCGCTCTCCCTGATCATCCTAGACGTGGACTACTTCAAGCGTTTCAACGACCGCTACGGACATGTCCAAGGGGACGAGTGTCTGAGGGCTATCGGCCAGGCGATCAAGGCTTCCGTCCACCGGCCCCCTGATCTCGCGGCCCGGTTAGGTGGCGAGGAGTTCGTGGTCATCGCGCCCGAAACGGGCGCCAATGGAGCACTGGCTCTGGCAGAACGCATTCGCCATGCTGTCACCAGATTGGAGATTCCCCATGAAGACAATACGGCCGCCCCTCATGTGACGGCTAGTTTGGGCGTCGCAACCTGCTATGCGAGCGAACTCGAAACCCCCGAAAGCCTTGTCGAGCTCGCAGATCAGGCACTATATCAGGCTAAGCATTCCGGACGAAACCAGACGCAGATCCGGCTCCGGCAAGAGGATGAAGTCGGCAAGAGGCCAGGGTTCGTGCGCTTGCTCTGGAATGATATGGCCGAGAGTGGTCATCCCCGACTCGACGAAGAACACAAGGCTCTTTTCGATCAAGCAAACCTTCTGCTTTCAGCCATCGCGGACGGACAAACCAAGGCGGAGTGCCGGGTTCTTCTGGATCGGACAATGGAGATCATTGCCGGTCATTTCAGGGATGAGATCGAACTCATCGCCACCACGCCCTTTCCTGATATCGATCATCACCGCCGATGCCATCAAGCGCTTCTAGGAAAAGTCGTTAAAATGTCCGAGCGCTTTGACCACGACGAGCTCTCGATCAGTGAGTTGTTTGGCTTCCTAGCCCACGACGTCATCGTTCAGCATATCATGGGCGAGGACAGAAAATTCTTCCCCTATCTTCCGACGCCGGATCTTGAAGGCTGAGTTGCCACGATTGGCACAATCATCCTAATTGCTTAGGGTGGCGCTGAATTATGAGCAGCAAGCGCTCCTGAATCAGGTGAGTTCCATGTTCTGACAATCCAGTGATGTCAGTTCCTGCTGCCATGGTGATGATTGCAAACCTTGTTATGGGCCAGGAGGCCGTTGTTAAAACAGCTCGGTCCTTATTTCCTCTGGTTGAGGCCGCACAAATGATGAAGCGACCGCTGACTTGTTGACACAACGTATCCAATTACACGAGAAGACGGCTTGGATGCTACGTAGCCTACTTGAGTAATTGCTTAGTGATGTCAGATATGATTAGACCACTACATTCGCTTTCCATACGCAAGATAAACTAATGAGTAACCACGAACGGACCCCCCTAGCCAACCAAGGCTAGGGGGTTTACATCATCTAAACAGCGCTGCAATCAGCGCCTCAATCTCAGTCAATCACTTCTTGGCCTTCACGCTCTGGAACAGTTTACGACAGGGTCGCAGCTGTTCCGGTTCGCTGAGGGGATAGCTCTTAATGGCCGGGATGAGCTCGGGGATCCGCCGTACAATCAACCGTCCTAACCGGGCCTTCTCCTGGCGCGTTGCCAATCGTCCATTGAGTTTGTACGCGTAGAATCCTGGGCCGATGTGCATATTCCGGTCGAAA
>NZ_CAWMDN010000148.1:0-26291 GCF_963866575.1 Aeromonas sp. L_1B5_3 | reverse complement strand
GTCTGCCCTCGATTGTTCACACCATCGCAGGCTGACGAAAAAGTTGGTTGCGGGGGCCGGATTTGAACCGACGACCTTCGGGTTATGAGCCCGACGAGCTACCGAGCTGCTCCACCCCGCGTCCGAGGTGGCCAATAATAGGCGCCAGCGCACAGATTGCAAGTAAATATATCAAAAAAAGTTTATTCGTAGATTTATACGACAAAGAGTGCGGTCTTTATCAGCATCATGCTGTTTTTTCAGGCAAACGGATCTGGGAAAGGCATCCGGCACTACACTCAATAAGCTGAACACTCCTCATTTTGGGTAGGTATGATATGCGCATCTCCGCCGGACATTGCCGTCAGTTGGGGGCTACACCCGACAGTCACGGCGTCAACTTCGCGATCTGGGCACGCCTGGCCAGCAGGGTAGAACTCCTGCTCTTCTCCAGTGCAGAAGACTGCACCCCGGAGGTGATCCCGCTCTCGCCCCGTTTCAACCGTACCGCCTATTACTGGCATATCCATATTGAAGGCTTGCCCATCGGGCAGCGTTACGCCTATCGCATTCAGGGCCCATGGCGCCCCTATTGCGGTACCCGCTTCGATGGGGAAAAGGTGCTGCTCGATCCCTATGGCCGCAGCATCGAGCTCGGCCCCAACTACGATCGCTGGGCTGCGGCACTCCCGGGCAGCAACATTGCCAGCTGTGCCAAGAACCGGGTGGTTGATACCCGCCACTATAACTGGGAGGGTGACAAGCTACCGGCCCACTCCCTCTCGCGCTCGGTGATCTACGAACTCCATTTGGGAGGCTTTACCAACTCACCAAGCTCCGAGGTTGCGCCTGAACTGCGCGGCACCTATCTGGGTCTCATCGAGAAGATCCCCTATCTGCAATCCCTCGGCGTCACCGCCGTCGAGTTGCTGCCGGTGTTCCAGTTTGATCCGCAGGATTCGCCCAAAGGGCTCTCCAACTACTGGGGTTACAGCCCCATGTCCTTTTTTGCCCCCCACGCCCAGTACGCCTGCGGCGACGATCCGCTGACCGAGTTTCGCGACATGGTCAAGGCACTGCACAAGGCCAACATCGAGGTGATCCTCGATGTTGTCTACAACCACACGGCGGAAGGGGGCAACGATGGCCCCACCTTCTCGTTTCGCGGCATCGACAACGAGGCCTACTACATCCTCGACAACAACCAGCAGGACACCAACTACTCGGGCTGCGGCAACACCTTCAACGGCGCCCACCCGGTAGTGCTGCGGATGATCATGGACAGCCTGCACTTCTGGCGGCAGGAGATGCACGTCGATGGCTTCCGGTTTGATCTGGCCGCCATTTTGTCGCGGGATGAATCGGGCCAGCCGCAGGCCAACGCCCCCACCCTGCGTACCATAGACACCGACCCCAACATCGCCGACATCAAGCTCATCGCCGAAGCCTGGGATGCGGGGGGACTCTATCAGGTGGGGTCACTCGCTGGCGCGCGCTGGCGTGAATGGAACGGTCAGTTCCGCGATGATGTGCGCCGTTTTCTTAGGGGGGACGATAACAGCGTGACCGCTTTTGTCGAGCGACTCTGCGGCAGCCCCGATATCTACCACTATCACCATGCCGACCCCGAGAAGAGCATCAACTTCGTCACCTGCCATGACGGCTTTACCCTGTGGGACTGGGCCAGCTACAACCACAAGCACAACGAAGCCAACGGCGAGCAGAACCGCGATGGCTGCGATCACAACTTCAGCTGGAACCACGGCCACGAAGGGGTGACGGAAGATCCCCAGATCAACGCCCTGCGCATGCGTCAGGCCAAAAACATGATGGTGGCCACCCTGCTCTCGGTGGGCTCCCCCATGCTGCTGATGGGCGACGAACTGCTGCGCACCCAGCATGGCAACAACAATGGCTACTGTCAGGACAACCCCACCTGCTGGATGGATTGGCAACCCAACGCCCGCAGTCAGGAGATGTTCCGCTTCATGAAGGAGCTGATCCAGTATCGCAAGCACCTGTTCCAGCGCCCCGAGCAGGAGAGCATGCCGTTGTCGCTCACCGAAATCCTGCGCCACAGCGAGATCTGCTGGCACGGCGTCAACGCCATGCAGCCGGACTTCAGCCCCCACTCCCACGCCATCGCCATGTCGGCCCTCTCGAGCGAAACCCGGCTGGCACTCTACGTGCTGTTCAACGCCTACTGGGAGCCTCTCACCTTCAACCTGCCAAGCCCCCCCAAGGGCGTCGGCGGCTACTGGCGACGGATCCTCGATACCGCCCTCCCCTCGCCGCAGGATATCTGCACCTTCGGCATGCCGCTGGAGGGGCTGACCCGCGAATATCTGGCCCAGCCGCGCAGCAGTTGCCTCTTTATCTGCGGGGCCGACGACTTCTACTGATGCCCTCTCTTGCAAACAAAAAGCCCCCGGCTCATATCCGGGGGCTTTCTCTTTTTCAGGGCTTGCTTGCCTGCGTCACACCAGCTGATGGAGCACGCTGGTGGCGGCGATCTGGGCGATGAGCAGACCACACAACGAAGTTGAAACCACAACCGGCGCAGTGTCACGCTGCAGATAGAGCGGGCTGAACCAGAGCAGCAGGGAAGCCACCAGCAACGCCGCCTGAGTCACCACCGCCGGGATCAGGGCATCGAGATTGGCCTCCCCCCCTTGCCAGCCCACCAGCACGCCCAGCCAGATAAGGCTGGCCATGGCTCCAACCAGACCAGCCAGTGGCAGCAGGGTATTGAATGCCTGCAGGCGGTGACGCGCTCGCAGCAGCATCAGGTGGGCAAAGGCCGCTCCCAGCATCGCCATCTGCAGCAAACCGCTCACCCAGCCCTGCAGTTGCAGCAGGCCCACACCATAAACTGAAAGCGGCAACGCCGGCAGCCAGAGCAGGGAAGATGGGATGGAACGTTTCCCCTCCAGCCTAGATTGGGCAAGCGAAAGGCCCACGCCCAGCACCAGCGCCGCACCGCCGCTCCAGATCAGCCAGCTGGCCGCCTTGGCCTCTACCGCCAGCATCAGCGAAAGGGCGGTAATGACCCAGATGGAGAAGAGTTGCTGGCTGATGCGCGAGCGTTGGCCAGGGCAGAGATCACCGCGCCAGAGCACGATGCCAAGAGCAACAAGCGCGCCCAGCGCCATCAGGCCGGTCAGGGGAAAAAGCCAGAAAGGGAGTTGGACGAACATGGCGCCTCCAGCAAAGGGTGTCGAAATGCGCCATGATGGCGCCAGAGAGGGGCCGAGTATACCCAAACCCGGCGCCATCCCCAACGCCTGACATCATAAGTGGCGGCCTTAACGCTGACCGCGGGCCAGCGCCACCACCCTGGCAAACATCTGGCGGATCACCGGTGGTATGTGCTCAGCGCCGAGCCGCTCCGCCTCTTCGACCACCGCCAGCGCCATGCCCGGTTTGCTGCGATGATGGATCGCCTTGTTGATGATATGGCTGGCACTCCACATGGCGCGGCCACCGACACCAGCTTCGCGCCGGAACACCCCCTCAAAGCCGTTGTTGTAGAGGTAGTGCTCGATGTCGACCGCAGGCAGCTGGGTCAGCCGATCCCTCTCCCTGTCGCCTTTGAGCTGACCGCGGGCCGAAGCGGCATACTTGACCCCCGCCTCGTCGCCATCGGCCAGCAGGTGCCACTCGATGCCAAAGTCGCGCGCTACCTTGATCAGCGGCGACTGGCCACACTGGGCAAACTCGATGATCCGCACCCCCTCGGCCCGCAGGCTATAGCCACAGATCTGGGCCAGCTCCGAGAGCAGCCAGATCTCGGTCTCCCCCTCCACCAGCAGCCAGCAGCGGGCAAACAGCGACATGGGGCGGTTGATCCGCACATGAAAGGCAATCTTGCGCAGATCGTCGCTGCTGTAGCGCTCGCCACCCAGCTGGTGACAGAGGATATCCTGCTGTCGCCGCACCAGCCGGCGCACCTGATTGAGCGGCAGGGAGGAGAGCAAGTCCCCCGAGTTGGTGGTGAGCAGCTTCTGGCCAGGCAACTGTTCCAGCAGCCCCCACGCCAGCGCCAGCATGGTCGGATGAAGCCGGCTTTCGGGATCTTCGAGGATCATGATGGGGCGGGCCCCCTCCTCCAGCTCCCGGTTGCCACGCGCCTGCAGCAGGGTTGCCGCCATCCCCGCCATGGCCAGCTGCAGGGCCCGGTTGTCCGCCTGACGCAGCAGGGTGTGCAGGTTGCCCGGATTGCGCAATGTCATGGGGCGATTGATGATGTCGCGCTGGCTGCGCGGCTTGTTCTTGATGGGCGCCAGCGCGTTGAAGTAGTGATCCATCAGCTGGCGTACCGCCTGCAGCGCCTCTTTGAGCTCGGGCTCGCCAATGCGCTGGGGCTCGTCGATAAGCTTGTCCGCCAGCTCGTTCAGGCGATGCTCGGAGAGATCGCCCCACTGCAACGTCTCCACCCCGTTGCGGGCGGTGCGGGCATCGCGCAGGCGAAAGACCGGGTTCATGGTGATGAGCATGCAGACCAGCTCGTGAGCATTGGCGATGGGCAGGCTCTTGCCCACCCCGTCGAGAAAGTCGTGCAGGGTCGCGACCGTGCCATCCTCCAGCAACTCGGCACTGGCGCGGTAGTGAATGCGGTTGAACTTGTCCTTGTGCAGTACCCAGGCAGGGCAAAGCCGGGCCAGACGGCGGGAGTGCTGGCACATCTGGGGTCGATGCTCACAGAAGGTGAGCACCAGTTGCAGATGGCGCGCCGGGGCAAGCTCGGGATCTTCCGGTCGGTGGAAATCCTCGGCGCCAAACTGATAGGGCTCGGCATTTTGCCCCAGCAGACACCAGAGAGCGCGCAGCAGGCTCGATTTCCCCCAGGTGTTTTCACCGATCAGCACTGTGGTATGGTCAAGCCCGAGCGACAACCGATTGATGCCGCGAAATCCTTTAACTTCAATACGTTCCAGATACATCCAGCCATGTCCACGTCACTCTGATGGAGCAATAGTGGCAAAGTTGCCGGAAAAATCCTATCTGGCAGCGCCCTTTTTCAACGGGAACTGTGAGGAATGGCAGGTTCGGGCGGGGTTGGCTCGGTCAGGCGCCCCTGCGGGGCATTCCAGTGGTTGAACCAGAGGTGGCGGGTACGGATCTGGCGCTTGCGATGATTCAATGGCGGCTCCTGTTTGTGGCACAGCGAAATGACGGGGTGAGCGAACTCACCGGAACGCATTGAGTCTCGCGGTTAACTGTGACAGGAGGATGACAGCCGGGCACGCCACTGCCCCGGCGTCAAACCAAAGGCCTCGCGAAAGCGGTTGCCAAAATGAGCCTGGGAGGAGAAACCGCACTGGCTGGCGATCGTCGCCAGCGGCTCACTCCCCGCCAGCAGCTGCTTGGCCCGCTTGAGGCGCAGCTCCAGCAGGTAGCGGTGGGGCGGGCAGCCGAGGCTCTGACTGAACATGCGGGCAAAGTGATACTCGCTCAGACCCGCCTGCTGCGCCAGCTGTGCCAGCGTCACCGGTTCGGCCAGATGAGCATGGAGGTACTCCTGCACCCGCCGGATCGCCACCGGAGCCAGCCCGCCACGCACCGTCGGCAGCGCCGGCGCCGCCTCGGTATGGTGGCGATAGGCATGAAGGATCAACATCCAGGCACCGTGAGAGAGCGCCAGGCGGTCGATGCCGTGCTGCCACTCAAGCTGCATCAGCTGACTCTGCACCAGCAATGCGGCCTTCGGATCGTCGATAAAGGTCTTGTCCAGCAGTTGCAGGTGGCGCCCCTCGCGATCGCACACCTCCTCGGCGATGCGGGTCAGGTGGGCCGGGGTGAAGTAGAGGTGGAAGAAGCGAAACTCCTCGCGCACCAGCCATTCGGATCTGTGGTGATCCGGCATGATGCACACCTTGCCAGTGCCGCCACAACCGCCCGGCCCGTCGAGCCGCTCGGTCTGCTCGCCCCCCTGCAGATAGACGCTCAGGGTGTGGTGACCCGGCTTGTGGTAGCGGGTCTGATCGTAGCAGTTGCGCCAACTGGCCACGCCAAGCCCCGGCTCCAGCCAGCAGGAGTCCTCCAGCCGGGCGCCGGTGCTGACCAGTGCGTCGAATACCCCTGCCGTTTTCATATGACCCCGCTTCTCCCTGACGATCCCGGCAAGCCTATCCTGCCGTCCGCTCATCTTACCGGCTGATGCCCGGGATGACAGCGGCGCAGGCACAAAAACCGCAAGATGGTGCAAGCCAGCAAGCCCCTGCTCGCCCCATGCTGGAATACAAACCAACCAAGTTATGGAACAACCGATGAACCTTCTGCTCTATCTCGCCACCGTCCTTATCTGGGGCAGCACCTGGATCGCCATCGCCTGGCAGCTTGGCCCCATCCCCATCGAAGTATCGGTGCTCTATCGCTTCTTGCTGGCGGCGGTGGCACTGTTTGCCCTGCTCACCGCCAGCGGCCGCTTTCCGCGCCTGCCGTGGCATGGCCAGCGCTACGCGGCGCTGCTCGGCGCCCTGCTCTTTTCCACCAACTTTCTCTGCTTCTACCACGCCACCCGCTATATCCCGAGCGGCATGTCGGCGGTGATCTTCGCCAGCGCCAGCATCTTCAACGGCCTCAACCTCTGGCTGTTCGAGGGCAAACGGCCGGGCCTGCGCTGGCTGCAAGGGTCGCTACTGGGGCTCTTTGGCACCCTGCTGCTGTTCTGGCCGGTGCTGGCAGATGCGCAACTGGGTGCAAACGGCTGGAAGGGATTGCTGTTCGCCTGTGGCGGCACCCTCTGCTTTTCGCTGGGCAATCTGGTCTCGGCCCGAGGTCAGCGCCACGGCTACCACGTGTTGCAGATGGTGCCCTGGGGCATGGTTTACGGCGTCGTGCTGTTGCTGGGCTGGGTCACATTGCTCGGTCAGCAGCTGGTGGTGCCGACCGACAGCCACTATCTGGCGGCCATGGTCTACCTCGCCCTGTTTGGCTCGGTCATCGCCTTTACCGCCTACCTGACCCTGGTGGGGCGCATCGGGGCCAGCAAGGCCTCCTACGCGACCGTACTGTTTCCGCTGGTGGCACTTACCCTTTCGACCTTCTATGAGGGATTTGTCTGGCAGCCGGTGTCGGTGGTCGGGGTGGTGGTGAGCCTCATCGGCAATCTGGTGATCTTCGCACCGCCCTTGAAGAGCTGGCGCATTGGCCCATTCAAGGCGGCAAACGACACTTGCTCCTGAAGCGACCAGCCCCTAAGGTAACGCAGATCCAATCTGTCGATGGCAAGGGGGCGAGATGTTACTGGAAGGGCTGGAGACGCTGAGCCTGCTGGCAAGTGAAGGAACCATGGCCAAGGTGGCCAGCCGCCTCTATATCAGCCAGTCGGCGGTGAGCAAGCGCATTGCCCAGCTGGAGCAGCGCCTTGGCAAGAAGCTGATCGAACCGGAGGGGCGCCAGATCCGGCTCACCCCGCAAGCGCTGGAGCTGCTGGAGCGGGTAGCGCCGAGCCTGGCCGAGATGAAGGGGGTGCTGGCCGACAGCCAGGATCTGGCGGATCACAGCCCCCTCCCCATCGCCTGCTCCGAGACCCTGCTGGCCGGTTATCTCGCCCACTTCATACACGGCTACCTTGGCCGCGACCCGCATCTCGCCCTCTCCACCCACCACACCCCGGTCATTCTGGCGCGGGTGCGCAGCGGCGATGCCCTGCTCGGTATCTGCGCCGGTCGCCTCCCGCCCGGCCATGGCCTCGGTGCCGAGCTGCTGCTGGAGGAACCCTTCTATCTGGTGGGGGAAGCTCAGCAGAGCCTGCCCCCTGCCGCTCAGGGTGGCGGGCGCAAGATCCTCACCATGGATCTGGAGAACCCCGCCAATCGCTATCTGCGCGAGCCCCTCGCCGCCCTCGGCCTGGAGCCCGCCATGGAGCTCGACTCCTATCTGGCGCTGATCGAGCTGGCAAAGGCCGGTATCGGCCCGGTGCTGCTGCCTGCCGGTCTGCTGGCGCTGGTAGGGGAGCAGGGAGAAACGGCCCGCCTGCTGCCGACACTCGCCCGCCCGCTCCATCTGGTCTACCGGCCAAACAGCCTCAAGCGCGAGCGCATTGCCAAACTGGTCAACGCCTTGCGCAAACACTTCAGCCATTACAGCGACACACCGCGCTAACGCTGTAAAACCGCAGATATGACAACGGGGCCCGAAGGCCCCGTTAACAATTGCGATGCGGCAAGCAAAGCACACATCAGATCCAGGCAAACAGCTCGGGATACTGGCTCCACACCAGCTTGGCGGACATCAGCAGGGAGACGGTCACCAGCAGCGGCTTGATCAGCTTCACCCCTTTCTTCAGCACCATCTTGGAGCCAAAACGGGCGCCCACGAACTGTCCCAACGCCATGCAGAAACCGACGCTCCACACCACCTTGCCGCCGAGGGCAAAAAACAGCAGGGAGGCGATGTTGGAGGTGAAGTTGAGCAGCTTGGTGTGGGCGGTGGCCCGCGCCATGCCAAAGCCTGCCAGCGCCACGAAACCGATGGCAAAGAATGAACCGGTCCCCGGCCCGAAGAAGCCGTCATAGAAGCCAACCCCGCCCCCCACCAGCAGCGCAAACAGCATGGGGGTCAGGCGGCGGGAGCTCTCGGCATCACTCACCCGCGGCGAGAAGAAGAAGTAGCAGGCAAAGGCCATCAGCAGGAAGGGGAGCAAGCGCTCCAGCACGGCGGCGTCGATGGTCTGTACCGCCAGCGTGCCCACAGCGGCACCGATAAAGGTGCAGATCACCGCGGGCCAGATCATGGCCCACTCCAGCAATCCTCTGCGGGCATAGAACCAGGTGGCGGAGAAGGAGCCGAAACTGCTCTGCAGCTTGTTGGTGCCGAGCACCAGTGCGGGGGGCATGCCGGTGGCCAGCAGGGCCGGCACCGTCAACAGGCCGCCGCCACCGGCGATGGCATCGATAAAGCCGGCGATGAGCGCCACGCCAAACAGGGCAAACAGGGTAACCAGTTCCAATTCCATCCATAGACCTCACGGGATTGGGTTGCCCGACACAGGGGCAACCGGGGGGAGAATAAACACGCCGGGCAGAGGGGCTGCACTGACTGCCGGTTATCCTAACGGGCCAAAGTCCATGAATCTAACGAAACAGTGGCAGCCAATTGATTTCTGATTTTCACTAATTTGGGCTCTCGCCCCCCTGTCCCTCGGCTCAGGCAGCGCTTTGTGGCGCCGGTGACTCCGCTTCCGATCCCTTGATGGCGCTCAGAGCCGCCAGCAGCGGCGCCTCGTCATCACCGGGGAAACGGCTGACCCGACCGGCCATGTAGCGGCGGCTAAAGAGATTGAACCAGTGCTGCAGCGCCTGCCCGGCCTTGAGCTCCCCCGCCACTTCCAGCACACAGGCCGCTACCTCGGCGGTGCAGAGGTGCTCCTCGCTGTTGGCGACCCGCATGCCGTAGGTGGAGAGCGCATCCGGTTTGATGGCCAGCACCGGAAAACCGTTGAGATAGGGGCTCTTGTTGAACATCTTGCGCGCCTCGGGCCAGGTGCCGTCGAGCAGGATAAAGAGCGGCTTCTTGCCGGGCGTCAGCACAACCTCGCCGGTCAAACGGGCCGGCTCCTTTTCACAGGCGGGAAAGACCACATAGGGCTGCCAAACGGGATCGGCCAGCAGAGCCAGCAGCTCGGGATGGGGCTCGGTGCGCGACCAGAGAAAGGCCCAGGTGCTATCCGGCAACACATCGGCGATGAGACGGCCGGTGTTGGAGGGCTTCATCGGCTCGCTGTCATACATCAGCAGGCAAAAACCCGCCTCCGCTTTGAGCTCGGGGCGCCACTCGCAGGCACACCAGTCCTCGCGCAGCTGGCAGGCGGGACAACGAGCCAAGGTGCCGCCACGGGCGAGAAACGGTCGGGTAGAGATACTCTTGCGCCAGGCCCGCAGGCGGTTGACGGCGTGATCAGGAACAGGCTTCATCTTGCGTCACAAACAGAGGGAGATCATCAACGGCGGCGCCAGCGGCCCGCCACAAAGGGGCTGGATTGTACCCAGTTGCGCGGCGATGGAACAGCATTCACTGCCCCTTTCGCCAAACGCCTTGCCCACTGCCCTGTAAAAAGGGTTCAGGACTCCTGACAGGTGCGCAGCAGCTCCAGCAACAGGCTGCCGTCGCGCAGCGCCTTGTGCACCTGCACCGAGGTGGGCTTGGTGGGATCTTCGTAGAAATGGGTGGATTCAATCTGCAGCCGCACCAGATATTCGGCCGGCAGCTGGCTCGCCAGCGACTGATGCAACATGGGGAACAGTAGTCGATCGGCACGGGTGATCTCGCCCCCCAGCAGCAGCTTGCCCGGATTGAGCAGACAAATGAGGTTGGAGAGCACCCGCGACAGGCGCCCCGCCGCCTGATGGAGAATATCCTGACAGAGGCTGTTGCCCGCCAGCGCCAGCTCGCACAGCTCGCGAATGGTGACGCTCTCGGGCAGATCGTGCTCCTGCATCCGCTCGCGCAGATCCCGGTATTGCGCCTCCAGCGCCTGATTGGTCACTAGCGTGCAGGCGCAGCCAAAGCCGCCGCAGTAGCAGCGCTGGCCATAGGGTTCGAGCTGCAAATGGCTGAGATCGCCGAGCAGCGCATTTTCGCTCTCGATAAGCTGGCCATTGACCACCATGCCGACACCGATGTCGTTGTGAACGAACACCAGCACCGCATCGGCGCAATTCTTGGCGGCTCCCCACTCGCGCTCTGCCTGGATCCAGGTGCGCACGTCGCCGCTCACCAGCACCGGCACAGCAAAGGCCTCCTGCAAAGTCGGCCCCAGCGGCCAGTTGCGCAGATCGTAGAAGGGGAAGTGCTTGACCATGCCGGAGTGGCGCTCTACCTGACCCGGCAGACAAAGGGCGATGCAGGCAAGGTTGAGGGCCTTTTTCGGCAAGAAGCTGCGAATGGCGTGAACCAGGCTATCCAGCAGTTCGCCGCGCTCGGCCTCGGTAAAAATATGGCGATGGCGCGCCAGCGAACGACCGGTGAAGTCGAACAGCGCCATGTCTACATAACCACGCCCCAGCCGCATGGAGAGAAACTGGAAGCGGCGCTCGTTGATGCGCAGCAAGGTCTGGCGACGGCCACGCCCCACCGAGCTTTCACCACAGGTGACCACCAGCCCGCTGTCGAGCAGCTCGCGGGTGATTTTGGTAATGCTGGCGGGAGAGAGACCGGTCAAGCGGGAGAGATCGGTGCGCGACAACTCCTTGTGCTCTTCCAGGCTGGCATAAACCAGGCCGTAGTTGAGCTGGCGGATCAAGTCGATACTACCTTTCACGATCTCATTCATAGGCTATGGGGCAAACGCAGACACAGAGGGCGGCAATTTTCACACATTATTGGTCAATCCCCAAATAAAGTGCGGCCTGAACCGGGGTTCAGACCGCATCTTGTGGCACTCGTCACCTGACAAGGCAGGATCAATAGCGGAACTGGGAGACCAGCTTGCGCAATTTGTCGCCGGTATTGGCCAGATCGCGGGTGGTGCTGTTGGACTCGACCGCCGCGCTGGTCAGCTCGCTGACAATCTGCTGGATGGCCACCAGGTTCTTGTTGATCTCCTCGGAGACCGCGTGCTGCTCCTCGGCGGCCGTGGCGATCTGGATGTTCATGTCGTTGATGGTGCTGACCGCCATCACCATGCTGTCGAGGGAGCTGGCGATATGGCTCGCCTCCTGCACCGTCTCCTGACTGCGCTCCTCGCTCGCCTGCATTACATCCACCGCCTGTTTCACCCCGCCCTGCAGACGCTGGAGCATCTCGTTGATCTCCTTGGTGCTCTGCTGGGTGCGGCCGGCAAGGGATCGCACCTCGTCTGCCACCACCGCAAAACCGCGGCCCTGCTCGCCGGCACGGGCCGCTTCGATGGCCGCGTTCAGCGCCAGCAGGTTGGTCTGCTCGGCGATGCCGCGAATGACCTCCACCACAGAGCCGATCTTGCCGGTCTCCTGCGCCAGCTGCTCGATAACGCCGGAGGCGGTATGTACCTCGCCCACCAGCCGGTTGATGCTGTTGATGGCGGTGCTGACCACGCCGCGTGCCGCGTCGGATTCGCGGGCCGCATCGCTGGTAGCACTGGCGGCATTGGAGGCGCTGGCCGCCACCTCCTGCGCGGTCGAGCTCATCTCGGTCACTGCGGTGACCACCTGATCGGTCTCCCGGCTATGGCCGTGCATTTGATGGTCATAGTGTTCGCTCAGGTGATGCAGCTTGTCGACGGCGCTGAAGAGATGGTTGCTGGTCTCCCCGACCTGACTCACCACCGACTGGATCCGCTCGACGAAGCGGTTGAAGGCGCTGGCCAGCTGACCAATCTCATCCTTGCTCTGCACCTTGAGGCGCTGGGTCAGATCACCCTCGCCGTTGGCGATATCGTTCAATGCCAGCACCGCATCTGCCAGCGGCTTGCTGACCCGATTGCCGACGATCACGGTTGCCACCAGAGTGACGCCCAAAATTACCAGGATCACCAGCACCCCGACCTGCAGCGAGCTGTTCATCTTGCTCTCCCGCTCGGCACGCAGGGTGGCCAGTTCGTTGTCGATGTCATCGATATAAAAGCCGGTCCCTATGATCCACTGGTATTTGTCCAGCACCAGGGTAAAGGCCAGCTTGGGCGCATCACGGCCAATTGAGGGCTTGGCGGTCCAGTATTCGGTAAAGCCATCCCCCTGACGGGCCGACTTGAGGATCTCCTGAATAAGGAACTTGCCCTTGGCATCCTTGTCATTCCAGCGATTTTTCCCCTCCAGTTCGGTGCGAACCGGCAGCAATATGGTATTGCCCTCAAAGTCATAGACAAAGAAGTAACCGTCGCTGCTGTAGCGCAGCGGTCTGAGCAACTCTTTGACCTTTTGCCGATTCTCCGGTGAATCAGGCAAGGAGTAGACGGTGTTGATGGCAGTCTGAGCCATCATGATGTAACTGCTGAGCAGCGCCTTGCGATCCTTGATCGCCTTCTCCCGCGCCACCACCAGATCAGACTCCAGATCGCTTCTGGAGAGCATGTAGTTGCTGAGATTGACCGCCAGTGCCATCAACAGCACAGGGAGCGCTCCGAGTAACAGGATTTTCTGCTTTAACGTCATTTTTCACATCCTTGCAGCTGTTTTTATTGGAATTCCTTGCCCAATCATCAGTATAGGTGCTGGCAGTTCGCGGCTTGCTTTCGTTACAATTCCCTTAAAATAAATCGGCCAATTAGCGAAAAACATGACTCTTTGCCCTTGCGGTTCCAACCTTTCTCTCGATCTGTGCTGCGGATCACTCCACGGCGGTGCTCCCGCTCTCACCCCAGAACAGCTGATGCGCTCGCGCTACAGCGCCTTCGTGCTGGGTCTGGGAGATTATCTGGTGCATAGCTGGCACCCCGACTATCTGGGTGATCTGACCGCAGAACTGCTCTCCCAAACCGATACCCAATGGGATAGCCTCGAGATCATCGCCAGCCAGGGCGGCCCCGACGACATACTCGGCATGGTGGAGTTCAAAGCCTGGTTCGTGGAAGGCGAGACTCGTCACTGCCTGCATGAACGTTCCCGCTTCGTGCGTCATGAGGGGCGCTGGGTCTATACCGACGGGGAGATAGATCCCGTCCCGCTCCGGATCGGGCGCAATGATCCCTGCCCCTGTGGCAGCGGCAAGAAGTTCAAGAAGTGTTGCGGCAATTGAGGCTGACTACTTAAATGAATCTGTAACGCGGGAGCATCGGGACCATGATCCATGACACAACAGACTCAGCAGTCACCCTTCAAATCGATCAAGGATCGCATCAAGGCCAATAAGGAGAAGGGCATCTCCATCCAGGGGCCCGATGTCATGGATTATCTCTATCCTGCCAGCAAGGTGGGGATCGAGGTGATCACTCCGACCGGTCAGCTGCGCTCCCTGCCTGCCGTGCTGATCGGCGCCGACAAGGCGCGCATCATCTATTTCAGCCTGCCCGCCACCACCCCGGCGGATGCAGCCCTCTACTGCCAACCGGGTTACCGCCTCACGGCGGCCATCATCTGCGAGCGGGGGGTGGGAGCCATGCTCTGCTTCGAGGGTTTTATCGAGCAGTTCAACAAGCAGCCCCAGCTCTTCACCATGCGCCAGCCAGAGAGCATGACCCTGTTCAAGATCCGCAAGGAGATCCGCTACCCAATCAGTTGCACAGGAGTCGCTCTTTTTGCCCAGCACCCGCTCAACATCCATCTGGTGGACTTTTCGCTGGCAGGTTGCGCCTTCAGCACCCACCATCAGGCACCGACCATTCCCCTCAACCACTCGCTTGAGCTGCGTCTCGATGCCTCTAGCGCCAACGGGATGCCCTACCAGCTGACCGGCACAGTGCGCAACCAGCGCCAGATCAACAACTACCCCGTCTACGGCATGCAGTTCGACGCAGCCGGCTTGCAGCAAAGCGAAACCTTTTTGAAGCACCTCGAATTCAATGGCCATCAGATGGTCGTTCGCACTCAAACTGGCGCCGTTGCGAACATCGCCATGGGCCACTCCGCCCCCTGAAAGGGGCTATTATCATGCCGATCCCGATCACACTTCTGAGCATTAACGGTCGAAAATGTTCGATCACGCTCATTTATTTGGTCTGAATCAAACATTTTACTCACGGTTAACGTCAAACTTCTCATCAATGTGAGTAGCGAGACCGGCACCAATGCAAAGAATAACTACACAAGTCGTCATCATAGGCGGCGGGGCCACCGGGGCAGGCATCATGCGCGATTGCGCACTGCGCGGCATTGACTGCATTCTGCTCGAGCGGGACGATATCGCCGCCGGCACTACGGGGCGTAACCATGGCCTGCTCCACTCGGGAGCACGCTACGCGGTGACGGATCAGGAGTCCGCCCGCGAGTGCATTCAAGAAAACCGTATCCTCAAGCGGATTGCCAGCCACTGTGTCGAGGACACTGGCGGCCTCTTCCTCACCCTGCCGGAAGATGACATCAATTTCCAAACCACCTTCATGGATGCCTGTGCCCGCGCCGGGATCGAAACCCGTCAGCTCGATCCCCGCGAAGCCTTGCGTATGGAGCCCAACGCCAACCCGGCGATGATCGGCGCCATCCATGTGCCGGATGGCACGGTCGACCCGTTCCGCCTCGCCGCCGCCAACGTGCTGGATGCTAAAGAGCACGGCGCGCGCATCTTCACCCACTGCAAGGTGCTGGGACTCTTGCGCACTCAGGATCGGGTACACGGGGTCAAGGCGATCAACACCCGCACCGGCGAAGCATTCGAGGTGGAGTGTCAGGAGGTGATCAACGCCGCCGGCATCTGGGGCCAGCAAATTTGCGAATACGCCGATCTCGGCATCCGCATGTTCCCGGCCAAGGGATCCCTGCTCATCATGGATTACCGCATCAACCAGCTGGTGCTCAACCGCGCGCGCAAACCGGCGGATGCGGACATTCTGGTGCCGGGCGATACCATCTCTCTTATCGGCACCACCTCCAGCCGCATCGATTACAACAAGATTGACCAGCTCACCGTCGAACCCGAAGAGGTGGAGGTGCTGCTGCGCGAAGGGATCAAGCTTGCCCCCATCATGGCCCGCACCCGTCTGCTGCGCGCCTACGCAGGCGTTCGCCCGCTGGTAGCGGTGGACGGTGACGACACTGGCCGCAATATCAGCCGTGGCATCGTGCTGCTGGATCACGCCGAGCGCGATGGTCTCAAGGGTTTCAACACCATCACCGGCGGTAAGCTGATGACCTACCGCCTGATGGCCGAGTGGGCCACCGATCTGCTGGCCAAGAAGCTTGGCAACAGCAAGCCATGCCGCACTGCCGAGCTCAATCTGCCCGGCTCGCGGGATCCGGAGAAGGTCTCCACCCCGGGGCTCTCGGTGCCTGCCGAAGGGTCGGCCCAGTACCGCCACGGCGAGCGGGTCATCGCCTTCTTCCGTGACAATCCGAAAGCCAACGCCCTCATCTGCGAGTGCGAAATGGTCACCGCGGGCGAAATCGAATACGCCCTGCGCGAGCTGGATGTGGACAACCTCATCGACCTGCGCCGTCGAACCCGCCTTGGCATGGGCCCCTGTCAGGGGGAGCTGTGCGCCTATCGCGCCGCCGGCCTGATGCAGGAGTACGGCAAGGCGGACGGCCGTCAGGCCTGCGTCATGCTGCGCCAGTTCCTTGAGGAGCGCTACAAGGGCACCCGCCCGGTGCTGTGGGGCGATGCCCTGCGCGAGGCCGAGTTTACCTACTGGATCTACGAGGGGCTGTTTGGCTTGGGCGAGTGGACCACACCGCAGCTGGTCGCTGATGCGCCACGCGCCCCCGGGCAGCACAATGCCACTCACGCCACTGAGAAGGAGAGCCGTCATGAAGTTTGACAATATCGTTATCGGCGGCGGCATGGCGGGCCTCTCGGCCGCCCTGCGTCTGGTGGAAGCGGGCCAGAAGACCCTTCTGATGGCCTCCGGCCAGAGTGCCCTGCACTTCTCCTCCGGCTCGGTCGACCTGCTGGAGAGCGAGGGGGATCCCCGCGCCGCCCTGCCCGCCTTTATGGCGGCCCATCCGGATCACCCCTACAGCAAAGTAGGAATGCAAAATATCGAAGCGAGTCTGGCCGATCTGCAGCGCCACTGCGCCGAGCAGGGGCTGCCGCTGGTGCACCACGAGACCAACCATGAGCGCCTGACCCCTATCGGCACTCTCAAACGTACCTGGCTCTCCCCCGATACTTGCGCCTGCGTCACCGATGCACCGATCCCGGACGTGCTACTGCTGGCCACCCTCGAGGGCTTTCGCGACTTTCATCCGGCACTGGCGGCGGCCAATCTGGCGACCCATCCGCGTTTTGCCCACTGCCGCATTCTGACTGGAGAAATCCGCCTGCCCCAGCTGGCGGAATTCAGCCGCAATCCCCATGAGTTTCGCTCTGCCGATATTGCGCGTCTGTGTGACAAGCACCATCTGGTGGCCGATCTGGCCAGCGAGATCAGTCGAATGGTGCAGGAGAGCGGCGTGCCCGACTGCCGCCATATCGTGCTACCCGCCTGCCTGTCGCTGGGGCTGGTTGGCCCGCGTCTGGCGGAGCTGGAGCAGCGCACCGGCTGCACCATCAAGGAGGTGGCGACCATGCCGCCATCACTGATCGGGATGCGGATGCAGGAGGCGCTCAAGCGCCGCTTCATGGCCCTTGGCGGCACCTTCCTCACCAGCGAGCGGGTGCTGGGCGCCCGTTACGAGGGGGATCGGGTGGTCGGCGTACACACCCAGAATGGCGATGACCAGCTGTTTGAAGCCGACAACTTCGTGCTCGCCTCCGGCAGCTTCTTCAGCCGCGGGCTGGAGTCCCGCCTGCGCGGCATTCGCGAACCCATCTTCGATGCCGATGTGCTGAGTCTGGAGGAACGCGACGCCTGGGCGGGTCGTCGCCTGTTCGACCACCACCCCTTTATGGGTTTCGGAGTCAAGACCGACGACAAGCTCAGAGTGCTGCGCGGCGGCAAGCCGCTCACCAACCTCTACGGCGCCGGCAGCGTGTTGGCGCACTATGACCCCATCAAAGAGGGGTCTGGTTCTGGTGTCGCGGTTGCTACCGGCTGGCAGGCCGCCGGCCATATTCTGGGTGCCGCCCAATGATTTATTTGTCCCATATCCCGTGCCTTCACACCCTACGGGAGGAGAACTGACATGCTACTGGATCATGCCAATCAAACTTTCGATCAGTGCATCAAATGCACCGTCTGTACCGCCTACTGTCCGGTGGCCAAGGCCAATCCCGCCTACCCCGGCCCGAAACAGGCCGGCCCGGATGGCGAGCGGCTGCGGATCAAGAGCCCGGAGCTCTTTGACAGCGCCCTCAAGCACTGCACCAACTGCAAGCGCTGTGAAGTAGCCTGCCCGAGCGGAGTGCGCATCGGCGACATCATCGCCAAGGCTAAAGACAAGTACAGCGGCTTCAAACCGGGGATCCGCGAGTTCGTGCTCTCCCACACCGATCTGATGGGCAGCATGTCTACCCTGATGGCGCCGGTGGTCAACTTCACCACCGGCCTCAAGCCGATGAAGCTGGTGCTGGACAAGGCGCTGGGAGTCTCATCCCATCGCGACCTGCCCAAATACTCCCAGGGCACCTTCCGCGGCTGGTACAAGAAGCAAAAAGAAGCTCAGGCCCGTTATGAGCGCCAAATCGCCTACTTCCACGGCTGCTACGTCAACTACAACCACCCGCAACTCGGCAAGGAGCTGGTGCAGGTGCTCAACGCCATGAACATCGGCGTGCAGTTGCTGGAGCGGGAGAAGTGCTGCGGCGTGCCGCTGATTGCCAACGGCTTCATGGACAAGGCCAAGCAGCAGGCGGCCTTCAATATCAAGCAGATGGAGAACTCCCTGCTCGGCAACGAGATGCCGCTGCTGGCTACCTCCTCCACCTGCGGCTTTACCCTGCGCGATGAATATCCCCACCTGCTGGAGCAGGACAACCACAAGGTGCGGGATCGCATCTCACTGGTGACCCGCTTCCTGTGGAACGAGTTCTACAAGGGCAACAAGCCGGCGATGAAACCGCTCAATCTGCACATCGCCTACCACACCCCCTGCCACATGGAGAAGATGGGGGGCGTCATCTACACCCTCGAACTGCTGCGCGCCATTCCCGGGGTCAAGGTGACGGTTCTGGAGTCCCAGTGCTGCGGGATCGCCGGCACCTACGGCTTCAAGTCGGAGAACTACCAGACCAGCCAGACCATCGGCGAGGGGTTGTTCGATCAGATCAACCGCCTCTCCCCTGATCTGGTGATCACCGATTGCGAAACCTGCAAATGGCAGATCGAGATGAGCACGGCGTTTCGCTGCGAACATCCCATCCACCTGCTGGCCCAGGCACTGGCCTGATCGGCTGATAACAAAAGACAATCCACGCAGAGATAAACAAAGAGCCGGCAATTGCCGGCTCTTCCTTTTACTTTTACGTTTCACGCCCGCTATCAGGGATGCTGGATGATCAGACTGTGGTTATCCAGCATGCTCTGCAGGATGTCGTGGGACGAAGTGCTGGTGAGATTCCAGCTGTTCAGATCCACATCCTTCAGGGTGATCTGCTGGGTCACCTGACCACCACTGGCCGAGGTCACCGAGAGATTCACATCGCTCAGACCATTGCTGCCGCTCGTCACCGACGCCGAGAGGTTGCTTAGCAGACTTTCGACGCTGGCTCCCGGGCCACCCCGCAGCAGGTCAGCCAGATCGATACGGTCCCCCAGTTCCGGATGGAAGTCGGTGATGGTATCGATAGCGGGTTGCCCCTGACTCCCCTCATCCCCCTTCTGCCAGACAAAGAGATCGCTGCCAGCACCGCCGGTGAGGATATCGTTGCCCTGACCGCCAACCAGACGATCATCGCCTGAAGAGCCAAAGAGGATGTCATTATGATCTGAACCCAACAGCTCATGACCGCTCTGGCTGTGGATGGTCAGGGTATCGAGTGGCGTGCTGATGGTGGAACCGCCGACACTCGACTCGGCGGAGATCCCCAGTACATGATCCCCATCGCTCAGGCCGTTGAAGTAGAGCGGTACCGAGTGATCCGCCGGGATCAGCCAGTCACCGTTGCTCTCCTGATGCCCCACGGTCAGGCCATGTTCATCCTGTACCTGAGCGTTCCCCAATCCGCTGATGCGAATAGATAGCTCGCCGGTTGCCGGATTGACCACGCTGGCCTGCAGACTCAGGGGCACCAGCGCCCCCTGCAGGGCATGGATCTCGTGCTGGGTCAGTGTCAGGCTCGGCATGTCAGGCTCGGGCGTGACATTGATGGTCACCTGATCGGTGTCGCTCAGCGGGCCACCTGCACCGCTGTTGCCCTGATCCGAGGTAGTGACAGTCAGGGTATCCTCTCCCCAAAAATCTTTGGCCGGTTCATAGTGCAGGCTGCTTGCCAGCAACTGGTTGAGATCGGCCAGCGACCCCACCAGAGTGATCTCGCTGGTATCCGCACCTTGAACCACAACAGCACCGGTTACGCCCAGCAGGGTCAGTACACCATGCTCGACCCGAAGCACCATAGAGACAGGTGCGCTGCCGGCATCCACATCCTTCACGCTGATGCCGGATAGCGACAGAGAGCCATCCTCTTTGACCGTCATGCTGCCCGGCAGCTGATTGACCGGCGCATCATTGACCGGCAGCACCTCGATCGGTACCACATCGGTGTCGCTGAGGGCCCCGCCGCTACCGGTATTGCCAAGATCATTGGTCACCATGGTGAGCTGATCCTGGCCATTGAAGTCCTGTGCCCCCTGATAGGTCACCCCGCCCGCCAGCAGCGCATTGATGGCGGCAAGCGAGCCGCTCAGCACCAGCGAGCCCGTGCCACTGCCGGTCACGGTTACGCCGCTGCCGGCCGCCAGGGTCAAGGTGCCGTGGCCAACCGAGAGGCGCACCTCGATGGGGCTGTTGCCCGCATCCACATCTTTGACCTGCAGGCCATCAATGCGGTAAGGCATATCCTCTTTGGCAACCAGTGGCGCTGTGGGCAGCTGATTGATCGGCGCATCGTTGACCGGTTGCACCTCGATGGGCAGCACATCGGTATCGCTGAGAGCCCCGCCACTACCGGTGTTCCCCTGATCGTTGGTGACCATGGTCAGGGCGTCATTGCCGTAGAAATCACTGTTCCCCTGATAGGTCACCCCGCCCGAGAGCAAGGCATTGAGATCGGCCAGCGTGCCGGTCAACACCAGAGAGCCGGTGCCGTTGCCGACCACCGTCACGCCGCTGCCAGTTGGCAGCGTCAGGGTGCCATGTTCCACCGACAGGGTGATCTTGATGGGGCTGCTGCCCGCGTCCACATCTTTCACCTGCAAGCCGTGGATAACGAAGGGCTGATCTTCCTGCGCGACTTGTGGGGCCGTTGGCAATACGTTGATTGGCGCATCGTTGACCGGGCTCACATCCACATGAATAGTGCCATTGACTTCAGGGCCAAGGGCACCGTTGTCGAGGCTCTGAGCAATGATCTTGAGATCCAGCGCACCGTTGGCATCATTGGTTACCAGCTCGACAGAACCCAGCTTGCCACCCTCGGTGGTGACCTGCCAGCGACCGCCCCCCAGATCAACAACCGTCCCCGCCACGCCATTTGGCAAGCGGATCTCGGCACCATCAGGCACCCCTTCGATGGTGACCCGCACCTGCTCCGGCTTGTTCTCATGCACATTACCCGCATTGCCGCCGGTTGGTTGGTTATCCCTGGTCTCAAGCCCCAGATCCAACTTGATCACATCCCCTTCGGTACCACTCGCCTGCCCTTGAATATCGGCAATGAGGGCATCTCCCACCGGATTGACGGTCACGGTGAAGCTGCCGCTGGTTTCAAGGGGAATAGTGAGCCCCTTGTCGAGGGTAAAGGCACTGAGTGACAGATCCACGCTGCCGCTGAAATCGGCCGGCGGGATCAGGGTCAGCTTGGCAAAATCGGTGCCTACGGGTACTTGCCAGACACCACCACCGTTATTCACGGCAGGGGCCGAGAGGGTAAAACCATCCGGTACCCCCTTGATCTGCAACGCCACTATCTTCTCGGAACCGTCGTTATCGATGAGAGCTGCACCAAAGCCAGCCAGGCTGATGGCACCATCTTCGTTGCCCGATACATCGTGCAGCGTCAGCGCTGCCGGATCGTTGACCGGTCTCACCTCAAAGCCGACCTGCCCGCTCCAGCTGCCGCTGTCGGTCACCAGCTGGCCGCCGACCAGCGCGGTATCGACGATATCGACCTTGATGTCGAGCGGTACCTGACCGCTGAAGTGCTCTTTGGGCACAAACACCAAGTCCTTGAGGGCAGCCACATCGCTGACCACCAGGGTGTTGACCGGCTTGCCGCTGCCATCGAGGAAGTAACCATATTTCGCATCCACCGTAATGGTGACCCGCTCCACGGTTTCAAGGCCACCATTGGCGATGGAGGGGCTGATATCGGCCAGTTTCACCGAGATATCGAGGTGGATCTCGCTATCTTCCAGATTGTCCGGCTGTCCGTCATGGTTGGTATCCAGTACGGTCAGCGTCAGTTCCGGATGCTCGCCACGGCCACCATTCACATCGACCACGGGGGCCACATCGACCCGTACCGTGCTGCTGTCGACCTTGATATCGCCACTGGCGGTATCCGTGTTGACCACCTTCACCTCGATATTGAGCGAGCCGGCAAAGTCTTGCGGCAAGCCGAGGGTCAGCCCTTCCAGACCAGCCAGTGACGGCGGTACCTTGATGACATACTCACCGGTCGAAATGTTGTATTCGGCGCCGCTGATGGTGACACCCGCCGGCAGCCCCTTGAGGACTATGGTCACCTCGTCGCTGGCCTGATCGGCGTCGCCGATATGGATCACGCCTTTGAGCTGCTGACCAAAATCAACCCGGATATCCTCCTTGCCCACCAGCACCGCGTTGTCGTTGATATCGACGGTCGCCGCAGCTTCCTTGTTGGTCGTCGGCGTCGCCTCGAAGGTCGCATCCGTGTTCAGGCTCACCTTGACATGGGCACTGGCATCGCCATCGTCACCCCGGTCGATCACCATGGCATCGATACGGATCGGTTGAACCTTGCCGACAAACCCGTCGGGCGCATGCAGCTTGAAGCTGCCGAGGTTGCCCGCCGGTACGATCCAGCTGCCGTTACCGTTGTTGATGCCGCCAATCACCACAAACTGATCCCCTGCACCACCGTTCAGCACCGGCAGGTTAATCACCAGATAGTCGATCTCCTCCACGCTGGAGGGATCGAGGTCGGTAAAGAGGAAACGCCCTGCCAGATCGATATCGGCACCGCCCTGCCCCACGAGTGCGCCACCAGTCTGGGTCAGCACGCCATCGGGCTCCACCACCGCCTGAATATCGACGTGCAGGTTGCCATCGATCACCTTCTCGGCCACCGTGCCCGAATCCACATCGTGCTGGGTCACTGTGACATGGCTCTGGATATTGGTATCCCGATCGCTATCCTCCGGCCCCTTCACCAACAGTTGTCCCCCGTTCAGGAGGCTGTCTAGCTGAGCCGCCGTCAGGGTGACCTTGCCAGCCACCACGGTCAGCTGGCTCTCCACGCCGCCGACTCGCAGCCAGATCTGGTAGCCATCCTCCACCCCGGAGAGACTCAGCGCAGTGACCTTCTCGGCACCGTCAGTGAGGGTCGGATGCCAGTCCAGCACGGTGAACTGATCTTCCAGACCGTGGCTGGTCTTGCTGTAGTTGGTCGCATCGATCTCCGGCTCCACCTTGATATGCAGCGGTACCTCGAAGCTCTTGCTGTCGCCGTCGTTTTCGGTGACCACCACCCTGGCGACAAGATGCAGATCCGCCGTGCTGTTGTGGGGCGGCTGGATAAGCAGATTGCCAAAATCGGAGACATTGACCTGATAGGTCGGTTTGCCGCTGGCATCGAGTCCGGCAAAGGTGAGGGTCAGCTCCTTGCCGCTGGCATCAAAGACCCGCGCCCCTTCCGGCAGCCCTTGCAGCACCACGTTGAGGCTCTCGGAGGTGTCGTGCGGGGTATCGACCCACTCGCCCGAGGTGAGGGTAAAGTTGAGCGGCGCCCGCCCATCTTCGCCCACTGTGATGGCATAGCCTGTTCCTTCGGCCTCCCAGCCGGTATTGCCAAGCTCGAAGTGAGGCTGATCCACCACCCCCACCAGATCCACATGAATGGTCTGGGAGCCGGTCTCTTTCTCGTTCACCACGATGTGGGTCTGGCCATTGGCATCGGTCAGGGTGGCGCTGTCTTTGACCACGCCCTTGATGGTCAGGTCGAAATCGACGTTGCTGTTTTTGGGCGGTAGCAGCCTGAGCTCATTGATGCGCTCAAAGGGCACCTCGTAATACCCGGCAGCATTCTGGCTGACGGCAACGCCCCCCAGCAGCAGCATCGCACCGGCGGGCAGGCCGCTGATGCGCACAAAGAGCTGCTCGGAGCCATCGGTGGTGTCACCCAGGTGGGCGAGGCCAATCTTGCTGCCCAGATCGAGCAAGGTATCCTCTTTGCCCTGAATATCGCGCACGGTGAGTTTGGCGTCATCCGCCTGCGGATTGACGTTGATCACCAGCTCAATCTTGTCTCCCTGCGCCGTACCCTGGCCCGGCGCGATCGGGTTCTGCTCCGTGCTGATCGGGGTCACCGAGAGCTTGATGTCACCGCTGAAATCCTTGGCCGGAACCACGGTCACCTTGTTGATGTCGCCTCCAACCACTGTATAGAGGCCGTTTGCCCCCGGGGTCAGCACCTTGCCGTCAAGGGTCAGAGTCCCCTGACCCGACTCCCACTTGATCTGGTAGGTCAGGGTCTCGGAGCCATCCGTATCGGTGAGGCTCGCCTGCACATTGAGGGCAATGCCGCGGCTGTCCTCGTTGGTGGTGTAGTGCTGGTGCGTGCTACCCGCATCCCACAGGGGTTTGTCGGCAATACCTTGCACCGTGATGTCCAGATTGCCGGTAAGCACCGGGGGCTTGCTCCCCTCGGTGACGCCCACCTGCAACTGCACCGGGAAACGCAGCGGATTGCCTCCGTTGTTGTAGCTCGAGTAGTCGTGGTTAGGCACGAAGGTGACACCGGTGAGCTGGAACTTGTCGTTGGTGTTGGCCACCGCCACCATGGCCGCAGGCGGCACCTCATACCAGGTCTTGCCACCTAGGGTGATGGTGGTCAGCGCGACACCGTTGAAATAGAAGGTTCCCTGGGCATTGGCTGGTGCCTGGATAAGCAGTTGCTCCACATGCTCGCCCCGATCGAAATCCCCCACATCCAGATTCATGGTGATGGGGATCCCCTGGCCAGGATCGGTTGCTCCGGCATCCTCCAGGCCGGTGACTGCGCTCACGCTAAGCATGCCAGCCTCGTCCCGGATGGTCAGGGTCAGAACCCCATCATCGGTATCTCCGTCACCGTCCACCAGGTGGAACTCAATCTGCTGCACCAGAGTGCTGTTGCTGTGATCAATGCCAGACCTGGCAGTGAAGCTGTAGTTACCCTCGGCATTGATAACCAGAGTGCCGATGACTTGTCCTGTGCCATCTGTTACCGAGATGGTAGTATTGCCCGTTGCGGCGATGGGGTGCTCGGTGCCATTGATGGTGACCGATTTCACTACCGCATCGTCCGCCCCCTCACTGGCGGTGGCCAGCAGATCGCCGGTCACTTTCTCTCCTTCATTCAGGGTCTTGTTCGCATCCACGCCCACGGGCACATCATCCTGCACGCTCACATGACCAATCACTTCGGCACTGAGGTCTCCGTCACTGTCCCGCGCCTGTAACGGCAGCTGGATATCCAGCAGATCCTTGCCCTGAGCCCTGTGATCAAGATTGCCGATAAGCTCGAAGGTGTAGCGGCCGGAGACATCCAACGTCAGCTTGAAGATGAGCTTGCCTGCGCTGTCCTTGCCAAGATACACACCCGGCTGGCTATCGGCGCCAATGGTGACGACCTTGCCCCCCGACGTGAGGGTGTTGAGGGCGTTAAAGCGAGCCACATCCAGTTGCAGAGAAGCCACCCGGTCACTCCCGGCAGCGATCGTCACCTGACCGATGGCAACCTCTCCCGTGCCTGACGGGCTGGTGCCTCCATGCTGGCCATTGCCCCCGTTGAGATCCGACTCCTTGACGGTGACCCCCTCGATAGCGGTGATCACGGGATTGTCAGCATCGGTGATTACGGCAGTGGTACTGCCAGTGATCACGCTGCCATCACTGTCGGTTACCTTGATTGGCAAGGTCAGGTTGAGTTTGTCATCCGCCCCGTGATCCAGGTTGGTATGCACCGTTACCTGATAGTCGATGGTTGCAGTGGTATGAGCGGCAATGCTGGCGGGCACAGTGGGGATGGACACCGTCATCACCACCAGACCAGAGCTGGTCACTGCCTGGAAGGTGTGACCATCCGTGCCAACCGCTTGCCAGGTCAATGCTTCGCCATTGTGGGTTATGGGTTTGCCGCTGGCATCCATAACCTGACCGGAGAGGGTCAGTCGCACATCGGTCACCGGATCCGAGTCAGCTTTGATGATGATCTTGCCGCTCGCCTGCTGGTCATCCACCGCCGAGTTGGCACCATCGAAACGCCCTTCGCTGAGGGTTACACCTGTCAGAGTGAGGGTCGGCTTCTCTCCTTCCCCAATCTGGATATTGAGGGTGCCGCTGGTGCTATCGTTGTTGCCGCCTGCCTTGTCGTAGTCGTTGACGATCACCTTGATGGGCAGCTCGGTCACGGCGTTGGCGCCCTGATGGATCCCCTGATAGAGGGTCACCTGATAGTCAAAACCGTTCTTGCCCGCCTGATCCAGCGTGCCAACCAACCGCACCTCAAACACCTCG
>NZ_CAWMDN010000147.1:0-14368 GCF_963866575.1 Aeromonas sp. L_1B5_3 | reverse complement strand
CAGATGTGTATAAGAGACAGAGACAGGGCATGGGAAAATCATTTTTGGCGGTCAGCGGCGTCTGGACAAAGCCGGGGCGGATCAGGGTCACCCCGATCCCTTTGCTGGCCAAATCGAGGCGCAAGGTATCCGCCAGATAGTCGAGGGCCGCCTTGGAGGCGCCATACGCCTCGGCTCGCGGCAGCGGCAGCCAGCTCACCGACGAGCTGACGATGGCCAGCCGAGATCCCGCACCGAGCAACGGCAAGAAGGCGGCCAGCGCATGACCGGTGGCGGTCAGATTGGTTTCAATCACCCGGGCAAACAGCTCGCTGTCAAACCCCTCGCCGACATCCATGTACTCGCAGTTGCCTGCGTTGAGGATCAGCAGATCGAGGGATGGCAACGTGGCAGCCACCCCGCTCATTGCGGCCAGATCCCGGGCATCGAACTGCAGCGGCGTGACGCCTGCCAGCCCCAGTGCCTGCAGCCGTTCACCATCGCGACCACAACCCCACACCTGCCAGCCTGCCCGCCGGTAATCGAGCGCCAGTTGACGGCCGATGCCGGAGGTCGCCCCTGTGATCAACACCCGGCCGCTCATGCGCCAAGCCTCATCTTGATGGTGCGCACCACTGGCCCGAGCAGCGGCAACTGCTCGTAGAGCATGGCGCCCAGGTCAAAATAGTCCCTGTGCTGGCACACCTTGCCCGCCTCGTCGAATTCGAGGCGGGTGGCCCCCTCCACCGTCACCGGCTCACCACCACGCAATCTGGGGTGAGAGAAGGTCATGGTCCAGCCGAGCCAGGCCTGCTGCCCTTGCTGCTGCTGACTGGTGATGACGAAACGACAGTAAGCGAGGCGCTGATAGAGGGCGGCAAAATAGTCGCCAAGAGCCGCCAGCCCCTCAATGCGGTGAGCCGGATCGGTAAAGACCACCTGTTCGGCATAGACCTCGGGCAAGCGGTGCAACTGCTGTTTGTCCAGTTGCTGATAGAGGCCAATAAAGCGGGCCAGCGGCTCGTTCATCCTATTTCTCCAGAGAGCGAAACATCTCGATGGCTCTCACCCGGGCAACGGCGTGATCCACCATGGGAGCCGGATAATCCTGTCGCCCCTTGAGTCGCAGCCAGTCGTGGGGCTGATGCACATAAGCGGCAGGAATATCGGCAAGTTCAGTTACCCAGGTACGGATAAACTCCCCTTGTGGATCAAATCGTTGCCCCTGAGTGGTGGGATTGAAGACCCGAAAATAGGGCGCCGCATCGGCGCCGGTACCCGCCGCCCACTGCCAGCCGCCGTTGTTGGCCGCCAGATCGCCATCGATGAGCCGACTCATGAAGTAATCCTCCCCGAGCCGCCAGTGGATATGGAGATCCTTGGTGAGAAAGCTCGCCACTATCATTCTCAACCGGTTGTGCATCCAGCCGGTGGCGTTGAGGCTGCGCATCGCCGCATCGACGATGGGGTAGCCGGTTCGTCCCTCGCACCAGGCGGCGAAGGCATCCGGATCCCAGCTCCACGGCAGCGCTGCGGTCTCCGGTTTGAAGGGGCGATTCATGGAGAGGGTCGGGATCAGCACCAGCAGATGGCGATAGAACTCGCGCCAGACCAGCTCATTGAGCCAGACAAAGCCGGGCTGGGCCTTCGACTGTGGCCGATAGCCGAGCCGCTGCTGGAGCGCCGCCACGCACTGACGGGGGCTGATGATGCCCGCCGCCAGATAGGGGGAGAGCACGGACGTGCCTGCGATGGCAGGAAAATCCCGGGTCTCGCCATAGTCGAGCACCGCCTGCTCCAGAAAATCGTTCAAACGACGCCGGGCTTCCGCCTCCCCCACCGGCCAGCGTGGATCAGTCGTCAGCTCGCCGAGTGCTTCATCAACCCACGCCCGCTCAGCCAGCGGCTGCCACAGCAACGACTCGCCACGGGACGCAGGAGCGCGATGAATGACAAACCCCTCCTCATCGAGGGCCTTGAGCCAGGCTCGGCTGAAGGGGGTGAAGACCTTGAACATCTCCCCCGACCCAGTCAGCACCCGCCCCGGCGGCAATACGCAACAGCCGTTGAGCCAGTGACAACTCACCGACTGATCTGCCAGCGCGGCGCTGACGGCATGATCGCGACGCTGCTCGTCGAGCTCGATAGCCTGATTGGCATAGAGCTGGGTCACCCCCTGCTCGCGGCAGAGGTCTGCCAACGCAGCGGGCACCTCGGCAAAGGTCTCCACTCGCAGCAGATGGAGCGGGATGCCGATGGCCGCCAGCTCGCGGCCCAGCACATCGACCTGCGCCAACATAAAGCGCTGACGAATCGGGGCCATTTTGTGCTGCTGCCACTGGGTGGGAGAGATGATAAAGAGCGCGGCCACCGGTTCATCACCGGCGCATGCATGCCGCAGCGCCGGGTTGTCGGCAAGGCGCAGATCATTGCGCAACCAGACCAGCTTCATGATTTTTTCCTCCCGCGTCCGCTGGCGCCAGCCGCTGCAGGTGCGTCCACCATCAGCTCGGCAAGGCTCGCCTGCCAGCCGTGGGCTTTAAGCCACTCATCATCGTAGAGGCGCCCCAGCTCGCCAAACAGGCGCGTACCGGCGGGCCACCCGGCGGCCAGCTCCTGTTTGCCAAGACCGGCTCCCAGCAATACCACCCAGGGAGTAACGGCACGTCCCTCCAGCAGGCTGACATGGCGTGGCTCCACCGCCCCCAGCAGTTGCACCTCATAGCCCTGACCGATCAGCTCGTAGGCGGCCCAGACCAGATCGAGGGGGCCCACCTGTCCCCAGCTCGCCAAGGTGATCGGCACGCCCTTCTCCTGCTCGATCAGGTAGCGGGCGAAGCGGGTATGCAGCCAACCCAGCCACACCTGTTGCAGCAGCTCGCCATCGGGCCGCTCGCGCCACAGCCCCAGCAGCCGCTCCACCAGCGGTTGCAGCACCCGGCTGCGCACCAGCTCGAACGGGTAGCTCGCCAGCAGATCGTTGAGCTCAGCCTTCGCCTTGCGCTGGTTGAAGGCGAGCAGCGCCTGACTGAACTGCTCCAGGGTCAGCTGCCAGTGATCGCTCACCGGCTGGGCATGGGGTTCGCTCAAGAGCCCCTTCACCTGCCCGATGCTCACCCCCCGCTCCAGCCAGCTCAGGATCTCGCCGATCTGGCGAATATCCTGCTCGCTGTAGAGGCGGTGGCCCTTTTCGGTACGGGCCGGCTGTACCAGACCGTAGCGACGCTGCCAGGCGCGCAGGGTCACGGCGTTGACGCCGGTGAGGCGGGAGACCTCGCGAATGGGGTAGATCCCCTCATCAGCCAGAGGAGCAACTTCTTGCGGTAAATCAGACATGACAACGTCCATCAAACAGAGGGGTGAAGCGCTCCGGCGCAAGCCATGCGTCGGGGCAACAGAACGGATTCAGAGCCCGTAACGCAATTTGAGCGTATCGGGGTGCGGATTGAGATAAACCTGCTCGGCAAGATAGGGATTGGGGTACTCGCGCAGGTAGTGGCGGATCAGGGTGAGCGGCACCAGCAAGGGGAAGATGCCGGTGCGGTACTTGTCGATGGTATCGGCCAGCTCCTGCTTCTGGGCCGGGGTCAGCACCCGCTTGAAGTAGCCCTGCAGATGCATCAGCACATTGGTATGGCTGCGGCGGTTGGCCCGCAGGGTCAGCGCAGCCATCAACCCCTTGATGTAGTTGTCGGCCACCTGCTGCAGGTTGGCGGACTTGCCCAGATTGCCGAGCAGCTTGCCAAGCGCCCGGTAGTGGGTGGTGGCGTGGGAGAGCACCAGATACTTGTAGCGGGAGTGGAAGCGGATCAGCGCAGAGGCGGTGATGCCGCGGGCGCAGAGCTGCTGCCAGTCGTGGTAGGCAAAGACCCGCAGCACGAAGTTCTCGCGCAGGATTGGGTCGCACAGGCGGCCATCCTCTTCGACCGGCAACAGGGGGTTGGCCTCCATCAACGCCTTGGCAAAGAGGCCTATCCCCTCCTTGGCGCTCCCCTCGTTGTTGGCACCATAAATTCTCACCCGCTCCATGCCGCAGCTGGGGGATTTGGCACAGAGGATGTAGCCGGAGATAAAGTCGAGCTGGCGCGCCTTCTGCTCGCTGAAGGCAATCAGCTTTTCGGTGACATCGAAGCTGCCGTTGCTCGCCTCGGCGCGGATCTCGCCGTGACGCTTGACCAGCCGGATGGCGGCACGGGGTGCCCCGAGACCGATAGCCATCTCGGGACAGACTGGGTGATAGTCAAAGTGAGCGCCAAGATCCCGTTCGCAGAAGCTGGAGCGCTTGTGGCCCCCGTCGAAACGCACCTCTTGTCCCAGCAGGCAGGCACTGATACCGACTTTAATCTTGTACATGATGACGCTCCTTGTATAAGCATTGATTCAGTTATAACAGTTATACAAAGAAATGGAAGTTGTATAACTATTGCCAACTGATACGACACAAGGAGAAAAAGAGGATCACCGGAAAAAGAAAAAACCCATGGCAAACGCCATGGGTAAAAATCAAGACACTACGGACTACGGGAAGGGGGATTAGAAGCTGTACTTCACACCCAGGCTGGAGATGGAACCCTGTTGCACATCCCACTTGCGGTAGGTGTAGTCGGCAGTCAGTGCCCAGTTCTGGTTGAGCTTGTAGGCGCCGCCCACTTTGAAGTCGTGCATATCGCCGGTCATGTTGGCGTAGCGGTAGGCGGTAGAGAGCTCGACATTGCCGATGTCGTAGCGAAGACCCACTTCGCCGTACATGCTGCCGCTGTTTTTGCGAGCAACAGCATCCCAGCCTTTGTTAGCGATATCGCTGGCAAGTTCACGCTCAAGCATGTAGCCGGTCACACCGGTTTCGCCGTAGAGGTTCAGACCTGTGCTGAGCGGGGTAAAGACACCGACACCGATGCTGGATATAGACATGCTGTCGTTGCCGCTGCTGCGAGAGGTGTACTCAGTGCTGCCACGACCGTAGAAATTGGAGCCGAAGCTCTTGGAGAGATCCAGGCTCAGACCGCCAAAATCACGGGTGCCTTTACTGTCATTGCTGAAGGTACCGTTGAGATAGTCGGACTTGGTGTGGGCCCAGGTAGCCGCGCCCTTGGCGTAGCTGAAAGCATCCTGTGCCAGTGCAGAGGTAGAAGCAAAACCGGCCAGAACCAGAAGGGAAACAGCGCTCTTTTTCATCTCATTAACTCCATTGATAAGCTCGTCGAGCTGGTATGGAGTCATTGTGCGGGGACGGCGTGGCGTTGCCGAGCGGCAAGCTGTTGCCAAATCATGTCAGATGTAAGCAGATATTGCGGATGATGACAGGAGTTACAAATGGCTGGCGTGTGGCTCACGCCAGCCGGTAAACATCAGCGGAAGACCACCTCGTCGATCTCGACTCGCACCAGCGGCTGACCGGTCAATCCGGCCGGACGGGCAACCTCGAGGGCCAGTGATGGACGCTCCTGCCCCTTGCGCAGATAGGTCTCCGGCAGACGGTTCTCGGCGACCCAGAAACGGGCCTCCTGACGGGAGAGCTGTACCCCCTCCTGACTGAAGAGCGTGACCCAGCCACGGACACCGACCACATTGCGGGTACCGGTATTGCCCACCATAAAGGTAAGCATCAGGGGATCTGTCCCCTCAACCTTGTCGAGCTTGACCACGATCCCGTCACGCGCTGCCTGTGACAGCAATTCGGGGTGTGCCTTGGCCTGATCGGTCAGCACGGGGGCCGATACCGCGACCACGGCGCCTGCTTTCGCCCCTTCGGCCAGCGCCTTGACGGGCTCGGCCGGCTTGACCACCAGATATTCCCAGGTGAAGTCATCGTTCAGTTGCACCTGACGACCATCAGGCAGGGTCACCTGGGTAACAGGAGCAGCCTGCGCCAACACGGGCGAGAGACAGAGAGCAACCAGCAGACGGGAGAAAGATTTCATGGCATGAACACTCGGTAACGGGTGAAAGGGCGACAGTATAAACAGTCGCCCCCCTCCTTGCCTATGACGGGACTCACGTTCCCGCTGTCGCAGGAGCCTAGATAGCTAGGTCGTGACGCTCTTCCTGCACCATGTCGAGGGTCACCAGATCGAACTCGGTTCCTTTGAGCGCCATCAGGATATCCGGCTGGAGATCAAAGGCCTGCGCCCGCTGGTGTTCAGGCAGACGCACCCGGGCCAGGGTCATGCCGCAATCGGAGAGGGTGTGAAAAAACACCTGCGCCTCGTCCAGCCCCATGTCGGCCAGCATCTGCTCGGCTTGATCCACCATCCGCAGGTAACGCTGCTCAAGCAGCCGTGGATTGGTGAAGCGATGGCTCAGGCAGCCATTGCCCCCCTTGCCCCAGCGACCAAGCTGGCGCTTGTTGAAGCCATAGCGAAAATCCCGTCGGGTCATCTGGTTGTCGGCAAAGAACCAGATAGTGTGGTCAGGCAGAGAACCGAATTCAGCCAGATACTCATCCCGCTCTTCCAGTGCCGCCGGCACCAGCAGCGGGAGATGGTTCCACTTTGGATGTGCCCCCACATGTTCACGCAAGCGGCGCACCGGATCGATCAACCCCTCCATATGGGGCAGGCGATCACAGAAGATCATTTCGTCGGTCTTGATAATCCAGTGATCGATACCGTAGCGCTGGCAGTAACGGCGGGCTCGCGCCACTTCGCTGCGGCTGCGGGTCGGATTGTCAAAGGTGATGGCATGGATCTTCACGCCGCTGGCACGGCACATGTCGATGCTGTAACAGGACTCCAGTCGCCCGGAAAAAGAGACCACGACCTCCTCAAACCCGGCCAGCCGCTCAAGCATCTGCTGCTCGCGGGCCAGGAACGCATGATCATATCCCTGATTCAATAGAACGACATTGGCACCCATGACAACAGCTCCGGCGGATCAACAACAGGTTCCGGTATTGTGCAACGGGCAAGCTGAATAGACCCTTAAAAAGGTCAGGATTTGTGGTTAAAACTTGATAATGATCTCTTGCGATTCGGCCCCGACATCCTCGTTCTGGGCATCATAAACCCGCAGCCGGGCCTGATGGATCTGGTGAGCGCGAAGGAAACCTTCCGCTTGCGCCAGCGAGGTGAAGGTAAGCCGCCCTCCCTCGCTGTCGGTCAGGCAGAGGCACTCCCCTTCCGCTTCGATACATAGTTGATAACCGCTGCCATCCTTGCAGGCGATCAGCAGGCTCGACTCAGGATAGTGACTGAGCCAATTGCGAAACCGGCCATGCTCCATAACGCTCCCAAAGGGGCATTACCCCTTGCCGGTGGCGGGCAAACAGCCCAGCTCAACCAGCTGCTGGCGGCAACTCGCCGCGTCGGTGAAGACCATGCCCCTGATGCCAAGGGCCTCTGCCGCCGCTACGTTGGCGGGGCTGTCATCGATGAAGATGCACTCTGCCGGTTTGAGATCGAACGACACCAGCAGGTAGCGATAGATATCCGGCTCCGGCTTCATCATCCGCACCCGCGCCGAGACCACCTTGCCGCTGAAAAAGCGCCAGAAATCCTGATGCTGCTCCAGCCAGTCGATGCTGGCGTGCCCCATGTTGGAGAGGGCATAGAGCAAATGGCCCGCTCCGTGCAGCTCGGCCATCAAGGTTAGCATAGCGGGATCTGGCAGCAGCGAAGGGGGCACCGCCTGCAAAATCGCCAGGTTTTCTGTGGCGCTCAGGCCGGTTCTGCGCTCTGCCTGACGAGCCATGGCGTGCAGTGACATGGTGCCTCTGTCCACTTCCAGCCAGTCCTGATGATTGAACAGCCGCTCCGCCAGCTGAGCGGCCCCTTCTGGGCCACGCACCGAGCTCACTATGCCGACCGGATCCCAGCTCACCACCACCCGTCCCAAATCGAAAATAATCGCCATCACAACCTCCTGCAGCTCTGAATCGCGGGCAGAAATTCAGCTTCATATAAAGCCGTTTATACGCCTGCCACTTGACCGGATACCCTGCCCCCATCTTGCGGTGTGGGCAAGTTTTACTTGCATCACAGCAGCAAATCCCTTAATGGTTATGACGTTACTTCAAGGACACACTTATGCACGCACCGTTCTTCTTTGCTTTCTCGTTTATCCGGCCCGCTTGAGGGAAGGCCTGTCGTCGTGTGAACAGAAAGCAAAGACGAATCAAGCCTCCCCTCGCGGAGGCTTTTTTTTGCATCAATATCAATCGATTAATTGGATAGGGAACCATCATGGCAACGCTCGACGAGATCAGACAAGACATCACCCGGTTGGATCAGGAGCTGCTTGCCCTGCTGGCAAAACGCAAGACCCTCAGCATCGAGGTTGCCCGAGCCAAGCAAGCCAACCCGCGCCCCATCCGTGACCACCAGCGCGAGCAGGAGCTGCTGGTCGCCCTGATCCAGCAAGGGCGCGTGCTGGGGCTGGATGCCCAGTACATCACCCGTATCTATCACACCATCATCGAGGACTCGGTGCTCTCCCAGCAGGCCTATCTGCAGAGCCTGCTCAACCCGGAGCAGCAGGAGCCGATGACCAGCGTCGCCTATCTGGGGCCGCGCGGTTCTTACTCCAGCCTGGCCGCCCGCAAATATCTGGCGCGCTACAAGGATCAGGTGATCGAGGTGAACTGCCAGAACTTCCGCGAAGTGCTGGATGCGGTGGAGTCGGGCCGCGCCGCCTTTGGCGTGCTGCCCATCGAGAACACCAGCTCGGGCTCCATCAACGAAGTCTATGACGTGATGCAGCACACCAGCCTCTCCATCGTCGGCGAACTCACCTACCCCATCGAGCACTGCATTCTCACCGCCGTGCCGACCGAGCTTGGCCGCATCAAGACCTTCTATGCCCACCCGCAAGTGTTCCAGCAGTGCTCCCACTATCTGAGCAAGCTGGAAGGGGCGCGCCACGAGATCTGCGACTCCTCCTCCAGCGCCATGATGAAGGTGAAAGAGCTGGCAAGCCCGGAGGCCGCCGCCATCGGCAGCGCCGCCGGCGGTGAACTGTATGGTCTGGACGTGCTGGCCGAGCAGCTCGCCAACCAGAAAGAGAACTACAGCCGCTTTATCGTGGTGGCGCGCAAGCCCATCGACGTGGCGCCGCAGATCCCGGCCAAGACCACCCTCATCATGTCCACCTCCCAGAAGCCGGGTTCACTGGTGGAGGCACTGCTGGTGCTGCGCAACCACGAGATCAACATGACCAAGCTCGAATCCCGTCCGGTGCAGGGTAACCCGTGGGAAGAGATGTTCTACCTCGATGTCTCCGCCAACCTCAACACCCCGGCGATGCAGGCCGCCCTGGTGGAGCTGACCAAGATCACCCGCTACATCAAGGTGCTGGGCTGCTATCCGAGCGAGGATGTCAAACCGACCGCAGTGCCGCCGGTACTGATGGGCAAATAATCGAGCCAATCGGCAAGAGGCGGGCATCATGCCCGCCTCTGTTTTTTCTGCCACCTCCCCACCTGAAGCGCTGAACAGGCTGTAGCCAAGTGCCAAAACTCGCCACCACGGGCTATTTATTGTTCAGCAAAGCTAAATGGCTACTCACCATCATCAAGAAAAAATTGACGATAAAGCCCGCTAAAAAGGCCATTGCCGCGGCTAAATTGCCTGTCCAGAGCCATTTTTCCCTGCCGGGCCCCGGATCCTGACTCTTCCCGCTAACAAAAAGGCGAGCCGCTGGCTCGCCTTGAACACTCCGCTTTTGACCGGTTCACATCAGAACTGACCGGCCATCAGCTGGTTGATGTTGTAGAGGGCGCGAGTATCGAGCTCCATCTCGGTGGCATAGGTGTTGCCGCGGGGATAGGAGGCCACCACCCGGGCGCCGCGCACCACGCCAGCCACCGACACATCGAGCGAGTTGGAGGTCTGGGTCAGGTCACGATAGCTGCTCTGGCCGCGCACCTGCTGGCCATTGAGCTGCTCGGCCAGCTCGCGATAGGCATCCATCTTGGAAGCGCGGATCGCCTGCAGCATCTTCTCCGACTGGGAGGGGCCAGGCTGGATGTCGATCACCGCATAGCCCACTGCCTTGAGCACCGGAAAATCATCGGGCTTGCCACCCTGGGTGTAATCAGTCACCCGGTTGTAGCTGCAACCGGTGAGCAAGAGAGCCAGCAGGCAACCAAACAACATCTTCATGACTTGCTCCTTATGGGGTCAGGTTGACCAGATGACCACCCGGTCTGGCCTGACTGTCACGCATCAGATAACCGCGGTTAATCGATGCCCGACCAAACGAGTTGTTGGCACCGAACAGATATTTCTGCGGGATCAGGCTCTGGGCCGTGGTCTCGACCATCTTGGTACGCATGTCGATGATGCGGGCGTTGACCAGAACCCCCTTGCTGTTGCGACTGAAGGTGCCGACCAGAATGCGCGAGATGGGCAGACGGGGAGAGAGCTCCTTGTAGTTGCGGCTCAACACAAAATCCCCTTGCGGCGTTACCTTGATGCTGCCGGTCAGCTTGAAGTCCACCACCACCTCGCCGCGGCGGTTGAGCTCGTAGATAAAGCTCTCCTCAATCTGCTGCCCCATCCAGTTGGTATCCTGCAGGGTATCGAGATCGACAAAAGAGGCTACCGCGATGGGATCGGTCAGAGTGGAGAGCGATTTGCGCTCCATCAGCTGATCGGTCATGCGTGCCACCAGCCAGTTGAGCTCCATCCCCTGCGCCGCCTGACGCGGATCACCCTGATCCCGATTGATAGGGTCGGAGCCGCAGCCGGCCAATGCCAGAGCGAGCGCCAACGCCGTGATGAATTTGTTCATGGATACCTTTCCTGTATCTGCACCTGATTTGTTATCGGACGCGTCGGCCAAACCTTGAGCCGGGAATGAGGCATGATTCTTGCTGAAACACTCGCTGTTAAGCCAATCTCTGGCGGATGGACAGAAAAACGCCATCGAACAACTGTTGTGATCCATGTCGGCCCGCCATGCCCTCTTCAAGAGAAGAGGCTGCGAGTCGCCTAATCAAGGTATCTGCTATGAAATTACCGCTGCTGTTGACCCTGCTGCTGGCCAGCCTGAGCGCCCGCGCCGAGCTTATCGAAGCGCAGGGCAGTGCTGCCATTCTGGGGGGGGATGAAGTCTACGCCCGTGAACAGGCGACTCGCGATGCCCTGCGGCAAGCGCTGCTGGCCAGCGGCGCCGCCGTCTCCAGCGTGCAGCGTCTGGAAAATGGCAGCCTGCGATCCGAGCAGATCCAGATCCGCTCTGGCGGCGACATTCGCCAGTACCGCCTCAAACGGGAAGAGGTGCGCAACGGCCGCATGTACATCACCCTGGTGGCCGACATTCAGGCCGAACGCCAGATCTGCCAGACCCAGCACTTCGCCAAGGATTTGACACTGGTCAGGCTGCGCCTGCGCTACCCCGATCAGGCCAGCTACGGCGCCATGGATGACATGCCGGAAAACCTCTCGCGCCGGCTATTCGAAACCCTCGCCAACGCCCCGCAAGGAGTCGCGGTGCGCCAGTGGCTGGATGAAAACCTGCGCATCGACCCGCTTCACCTGCAACAGGGGGATCGCAGCGCTCTCGAGGAGATCAAGGCCCTCAGCCTGCGCACCGACAGCCAGTATCTGGTGCTCGGCAGCATCGACGATCTCTCAATCGAACCGCAGGGTAACCAGCTGACCAGCTGGTATCAGGATCCCGTCCGCAATTTTCGCATGCAGCTCTACCTGTTCGACGGCATCAACGGCAGCCTGATCAACCGCAAGGTCTATGAAGGGCGCGCCACCTGGACCTTCGGCAAACGGGATCAGGTGGGCAGCAACAGCGGCCAGTTCTGGCAGTCGAGCTACGGCCAGGAGGTCAACTACCAGCTGCAGCAGGCCGCTCAGGATCTGGTGGCCCAGCTCACCTGTGCCCCAGTCACCGCCCGGGTGGTCGGCCAGAACGAACGCGGTCCCTACATCAATCTCGGCCGACGCAACGGAGTCAAGCTCGGCGACCAGTTCCGGATCCAGCACAACGCCGACTTCATCGACCCCTACGGCAAGTCCCGCATGATGCGCAACCCGGCCGACGGTCTGTTCGAAGTGGTGCAGGTGTTCGACGACGGCGCCATCATTCGCAGCCAGAACAAATATTCACCATTCAACATCCAGAACGGGGATTTGGCAGTATTGGAATAGGAATCAAGGGTTTAAAAGGGAGTTGCTTCTTGTATAATGCCCGCCACAAGGCTCCCGTAGCTCAGTAGGATAGAGCGGTCCCCTCCTAAGGGACAGGCCACTGGTTCGACTCCAGTCGGGAGCGCCATATAAAACAAGGGGTTGGCATCGCCATGATGCCAACCCCTTGGTCGTTTTTGGCCTGGGGTACCACACGGGGTACCACAGCGCGCATTCCATAGCTAGAAATCAGAGAAGCAAATAAGTCTCATTCGAATTAATTTCAGATATACATTACCTCCATGAACCTACCCAAGGGACTGCTCTGTGCAGTTCCTTTTTCATTGGAGATTTCTCATGGCTCACCTGATCGATACGATGGCCTACACCGGTCAAACGCCCTGGCATGGCCTTGGCAATGTTTTACCCCCGCAACAATCTCTCGATATCTGGCTACAGGCAGCCGGGATGAATTGGACCATCGAGCAGAGCGATGTGATGTTTAACGTCGCCTCCGATGCACTACATATCCGCCCCTACAGCGACAGCAAGGTACTTTATCGCTCCGATACCCTTGCCCCTCTGTCAGTGGTCTCAAGCCGCTACAACGTGGTACAGCCTCACGAGGTGCTGCACTTCTATCAAGATCTGGTGGAAGCCGGTGGCTTTGAGTTGGAAACAGCAGGCTCGCTCAAAGGTGGTCGCAAACTGTGGGCACTGGCTAAGACCGGCCAGGATCTAAAACTCAAAGGCAATGACTTGGTAAAGTCCTATCTGCTACTGGCGACCAGTTGCGACGGCACACTCTGCACCACGGCGCAGTTCACCTCTTTGCGGGTGGTTTGCAACAACACCCTGCAGATGGCACTGCGCGGCGCTACTGGTGCCATCAAGGTGCCCCACTCCACTCAGTTCGATGCCGCTGCCGTCAAAGAGTCGCTTGGACTGGGGCTCTCCCATTGGGATGAGTTCAAGACGCAGACCAAGGCGCTGGCACAGCGGCCCGTCGCCCCCGAAGAGGCGCTGCGCTTTTTCAGCGATCTGTTGGCGCAACCGCTCGATGAGGAGAACATCATTCTCACCAAGCCGATACAACGGCTGCATGAGCTCTATCAGGGCGCAGGCATGGGCTCAGAACTTACGAGCTCCCGCAATACCGCCTGGGGGCTCGTCAATGCGGTCACTGAATACGTGGATCACCACCGCCGTGCCCGCAGCCAGGATCACCGGCTTGATTCCGCTTGGTTCGGTCAGGGTGCCCAACTCAAATCCCAAGCCCTGAATCAGGCACTCACTCTGCTGCAGTAATTCCGCTTCCCCATTCAAACCACATAACGACCTCACCCGGACTGGCACAAGCCAATCCGGGCGTCGCCATTTATGCCGTCAACAAGGAATAGTCATGAAATCAAAAGCCAAATACGGCCAAGCCCTGCGGCTAGCCTCTACTACCCAGTTAACCCGCGAGCAGTGGCTCGCTATCCGTAAACTCGGCATTGGCTCCTCAGATGCCGCCGTGGCAGTGGGGCTCTCCCCCTACAAATGCCCGCTCAGCCTCTGGCTGGAGAAGACCGGTCGCAAGGAGCCGGAGGATATCTCCCACAAGGAAGCCGTGCTGTGGGGCATTGAGCTCGAACCTGTGCTGGCACAGGTCTATGCCAAGCGCACAGGCTACAAGGTGCGCCGGGTCAATGCGGTGCTGCAACATCCCGAGCAACCCTTCATGCTCGCCAACCTCGACCGGGAGGTAGTCGGCCATCCCGATGGGCCGGGCATTCTGGAGATCAAGACCGCCAGCTATCACAGCGCCCCCCAGTGGGAGGAAGGGGTGCCGGTGGCTTACCAGTGTCAGGTACTCCATCAACTGGCCGTCACCGGCCATGCCTGGGCTGAGGTGGCAGTGCTGATCGGCGGCCAGGATTTTCGGATTTATCGCATCGAGCGCGATGAGGAGAAGATCCAGGATCTCACCGAGCGGGAAGCGCAGTTCTGGCAGATGGTGCAACAAGATCAGCAGCCCGAGCCTGACGGCTCCAGTGATGCCGCCCATGCCCTGAGCTGGCTGTTTCCGCGTGACGATGGCCAGACGCTGGATCTCTCCGATTCCCCCGAGTTCAACCAGCTGTTTGGCGAGCTGCTGCGATTGCGTCAGCAAAAGGAAGCCGTCGAGCTGCAGGAGTCACAACTCAAGCAGCGGCTACAAGCCACTTTGGGTGAAGCCACTGCTGGGCTATTTGCCGATGGCAAGATCACCTGGAAGCGCAGTAAAGACCGGCTGGCGCCGGATCTCGATAAGCTCGGTCAGGATC